>DASWIV010000265.1:0-3645 GCA_036397475.1 bacterium | reverse complement strand
GAGATACTTGAAAAATTCCTGAACGATATCGGGGTCTCTGTGGAAGCGTATGGGAAGGACGATTCGGCGGAATTCTGCGCGGGACGCCTGAGGAAACTTATTGATGAAGCAACGTATCATCCGAACCATCCCGATCCCATCTCAAACTACGATGAAATCCGGGAAGAGTATGCTTTCCAGACTATCACCGGACGCATTACTGTAGACCAGGCAAAGTGCCTCGACTGCAAGGATAAGCCGTGTGTCGATTCGTGCCATCCAAATATCCTCGAGACCAGGGATGGGAAGATGGTACTTAATATATCTGAAGAGGAAGCCGCGAAAGGCCGCTGTACGGAATGTCTTGCCTGTGAGATCGCGTGCTGGAGTGAAGCGAAGAAAGCTATCCGGATTGACCTGCCAATTCCGGGACTCGATGAATACCGCACTGAAAAGAAGATTGCACAGGAGGTGTCATGATGGCAATTCTCGTTACGGAAACCTCAAGAGTTTGCGTTCAGGGCATTACCGGACGGGAAGGAATGACACGTACCCGGCTGATGTCCGAGTACGGCACGAATGTCATCGCCGGCGTTACTCCCGGAAAAGGCGGGCAGGACATAAACGATATTCCCGTTTATGACACCGTGTATGAAGCGGTTGAAAAAACGTCTTACGATGGCGGAATAGATATATCGGTATTATTCATCCCCGCTCCACTGGTAAAATCAGCCGCCCTGGAAGCTATCGATGCGGGTATCAAACTTATCGTTATTGTTCCTGACCGGGTTCCGATCTGGGACGTAATGGAAATCGCGGACGCCGCCAAGAAAAATGGCGCGGCATTTCTAGGTCCGAATACACTTGGATGCCTGTCTGTCGATAAGGCGGTACTTGGAATGATGGGCGGGACAGCCAGGAGCGCAAAAGACTTTTTCAAGCCCGGGAAAGTTGGAGTAACCAGCCGCTCAGGAGGGATCACCTCGTCGATCGCTTATTACCTCTCCAAAGCTGGAATCGGTTTATCCACCATCTGCCATGTGGGCGGCGACGCCGTTATAGGGTTACCTCATCATGATGTCGTAAAAATGTTTGAGAACGATCCCGATACGGATGTAATAGTTATGTTTGGGGAGATCGGAACAAGCCAGGAAGAGCAGGTTGCGGAATTGATGATGAAGAAAGAGGTCACGAAACCTGTTGTCGCTTATATTGGCGGGAAAGGCGCTAAGGAAGGCACAAGATTTTCTCATGCCGGCGCGATAATCGAGGGTGGCAAGGGTACGCGGGAAGGCAAGATCCAGGCTTTAAAGGCAGCGGGGGCTCATATTGTTGAAGATTTCGATGATATTCCGAAGGTAACATTCGACGTATTGAAAAACCTGAAGAACTGACTTTAACCGAATTTCGATATAATTCCATTCATGTACACAGACCCGTGGGAACCGCTTTCTGATGCCCTGATGGATTATCACAGGGGAGACCGTAACGCATACATAACTGTGCGCTCCGACATCGAGGATCCCGTGCGAAATCCGATAAATTATTTTTTCCGTGAACCTGATGATTTCCCTCCTCTGGAGAAAACAGCCATTACTGCGTGCAGGGGAAAAATACTGGAGATCGGAGCGGGGGCGGGAAGCCATTCGCTTGCCTTGCAGGAAATGGGATTCGATGTAACGGCGATGGAGATTTCGCTTAAGGCGTGCGACGTAATGAAGGACCGGGGGATAAGGTCGATTCTGAATGCGGATATTTTCGAGCATCAGACACAAAAAAAATATGACACAATTCTTATGATGATGAACGGGATCGGAATTGTGGGCAAACTGAACCGGCTTCCTGAGTTCCTTGATAAGATAAAGCTGGCGCTGGCATCCGGCGGGCAGGTAATTTTTGATTCTCTGGACCTGAGGGAGTCGATTTCAGAAACGGTAATCCAGGCGCGCTACGCTGTTCCCGGGAGGGAATATTTCGGGGAGGTTAAATACAGGATTGAATACAAGGGATGGATCGGTCCGGAATACTGGTGGCTTTATATCGATCCGGATAAAACGGAAGAGATTGCGGGCAGCTGCGGCTGGACGATAGACTCGATATACCCATATGGCGAAGGCACTTATCTGGCGATTTTGTCGATTAGCGAATAACGATTAATATTCTGGTGCTGAACCGGGTGAAAATAGCGATTCTATTTATATAAGCCCGTTGAATCCTGCACGAATCGGAGTAATATATTTTTCGCTGACTACCATTCCTGGAGCTATCATGCCATCTACACAATGGGATACTTCCATCACTCATGTCGAACCTAACAAGGTGATGGTTCGCGGCTACCCGATCGACAACCTGATGGGAAAACTCACATTTGCCCAGACCATATGGCTTGTCACGATGGGTGAAATCCCCGATAATCAATTGAGCAGATTACTCGAGGGAATTTTTGTTTCGTCGATTGACCACGGCGCGTCGCCACCATCGTGCCTGGCAGCGAGAACGGTAGCGTCGACCGGTGCCGGACTGTCAGCATCGGTTGCCGCGGGAATAATGAGCATCAACAAGCACCATGGTGGCGCGATAGAGGGTTGTTATCTTGTTTTGAATTCCGCAATAGATATCGCGAAATCCGAAAACCTGTCATATGAAGATGCAGCGTCGAGAATAATAGATGAATTCAAAGCCAACAAAAAATTCATTCCCGGATTTGGACATCGATTACACACAGCCGATCCACGAACCGCTCGATTGAAAGAACTTGCAAAGGAATCAGGATATTCAGGCGACTGTTTAAGGATGGCTGAGATTTTTGAGCGCCATTTTGAAAAGTCGGGTAGATCGATACCCTTGAATGTGGACGGCGCGCTTGGAGCGATTCTTGGAGACCTTGGTGTTCCGCACGAAATGATGAATGGTTTCTTCATGATTGCTCGACTTCCGGGGTTGCTTACGCATGTGCACGAGGAAACGACAACTATGAAGCCAATGCGTAAAATCCATCCGACCGATTTCAATTACACGGGTCCGGAAGAACGGAAGGTGTAAAAATGCGTGACGAATTAATCAAATTAATTCCCGAGTTCAATCTCATCAAGGAACATGAACTTCACGAAAATACTTTGTTCGCGTTCATCGCGGCGATGGAGTCGGGAGGCTGGAGTCCAAAGGATTTGAAAAAGATGCCATTCACGCTGCTGCTTGATCCATGTCCCGCTACGATGCTCGAGCATATACGTGGTGTGGTCAAGGTCGCGATCGCGATCGCGGAATCGCTTATGGACGCCTATCCTGGCAGAAAGAACATGATGCCTCATATGGACATCCTGATCTCAGGCGCGCTTCTCCACGATGTCGGGAAATTTCTTGAATATGAGAAAAAACGCGGCAAGGCAGTAAAAAGTAAAATCGGAAAATTGCTCAGGCATCCCATCAGTGGAGCGGGTATTGCGTACTCGGCGGGACTGCCGCACCAGGTTCAACACGCTATCGCGTATCACTCCCATGAAGGCGATGGATGTCGGGCTACCATCGAATCGATCATTATCAACCACGCTGACTTCTGCAACTTCGAGCCTTTCAAACTGGAAAAATAAATGCCTAAGACATTTACCGAGAAGATATTTTCAGAGAATGTCGGACACGATGTCTCGGCAGGAGAAATAGTGATGG
>DASWIV010000264.1:0-5216 GCA_036397475.1 bacterium | reverse complement strand
CGTCGGATGGAAATGGGTCACTGAATAACCGGGAAGTCCAGTTGAGCTGGACGTCGTCGGGATGCGTGGATTTCTACGATATCGAAAGATACAACTATGCCTGGGGTGCGGATTATGCGCCGGGAAGCTGGGCGTGGGAAGCTCTTACGACGGTCAGCGGGTCTACATCAAGTTATCTCGACACCGACGCGTATTACGCGAGCGCCACACATCCTGTCCAGTACAGGATAAAGGCGAGAAACTCAAACGGCTCGTCGGCGTGGGCGACTGATAACGGATATCCTAAATTGAGAAATGTTTATATTACTTTCTGGTGCTGGGCTGAAGATGACAGCGGTACGAATCCGTTTACGACGTGGACACGCGCCATGAACGATCTAACCTGGTGCAATTCACTTTGGAACAAGTACGGATTGAATTTCGTTCTTGAAAATCCTAATGGCCAATTCAGGTGGTTTTCAAATCCGGCATGGTATAACCTGAGCGGAGACGAACGATTCGACATGCACGCGGCGCTCGGGGAAATCACATCGCCGCAGAGCGTCAACGTTTATTACACGGCGACATGGAACGGCGGATCGAAAGGCGCATGGTGCCAGAGTTTCTGCGACTCATCGTACAGCACTACAGAACATATCATTATCTGTATTTATGGAACCGGTTGGTCGCCGGCGTACCAGATGGTACTCGCGCACGAGAACGGACATGGTGTAGCACGATTATTCGACCAGTATAACGTCGATCCCAACAGGAACCTGATCATTGAATCCGGGGAGACATGCGCGGCGGCGAAGTCGAGCCACTGGAGTGTAGGGTGCGAGTGGGAGCTTCTCTGCGACGATGCGGCATGTTATCCGCAGAATCCGAACGCGGGAAGCAAGACTCCGAGAAACCTGATGTGGTACGGATGGCTGGACAGCATCAACAATTATAATTTAGTCGATTCACAGTGGCAGTACTTCGACGCGTGGGTAAGTAACAACGAGTCGAATTATCCATATCCGTAGTTAGGGAGCGGGACAGATGAACGGGAGAATGAAAATGAAAAAATTATTATCTACAGCAATGATAGTAGCGATACTTCTGGTGGGAGTGAAAGCAATGGCAATCGATCAGGATACGGTTGATCAGATGAAATTTTTTCTGAGCCAGCCCGAACCGATGAACTGGGCCGAGATGCAATTTCCGAAAGGTGTCCTAGTTGAAGGACTGGCAGAGATTCATCAATCAGGAATTGCCGATGGCGATGAATTCATGCGGGACCAGTCGGTATGGGCGATGGGCGAGACAGGATACGCGGAATTTGTACCGACAGTTATCCAATATCTTGACAGCGATGTGAACGGGGCGATAGCGTGTTTCGCGCTAGGGAAACTATGGTCGGCGGAATCGGTCGATGCGTTGATCGGCGCGTCGGGACATGAGGACAGATTTGTCCGTGAAGCGGCGTACTGGGGATTAGCGAAGATGAATTATTATCAGCTCGAAGATGAAGTTAAGGAGAAAGCTGTCAATGCGTTGAACGCGAGGCTGGAAGTCGAGGATGAGGACTGGCTGGTTGAGAAAATTCAGGCGTCGATAACGTATATTGAGACAGGGATAGTGACGGATGAGTCATTGACGGACTCGGATTTTGTTTTGTGATTATAAGCATCCATCCCGGGATTCTTTTGCGCATCGACTTGCATATTGGAGGTCAGATCGATATGCGCAATAGGATCCCAGGCTACAATTCTGGACCGAGGTCAGAGTGCGCTATATGTCAAATTTTAAAGAGCCCCCCCCTATAATCCCCCCGCAGGCGGGGGGATGGTTAATTTGTAGATGGTGGGAGAAAGTATCTTCGACCCTGCCCTATCCCCTCCCTTAGGGAGGGGGGAAGCTCTCATAATCCTCCAGCAAGCGACGGAATTGCCTTAAGGATGACACACACAAACAAGTTTGTGTATGCTACGTCAGATGAAAAGATTGTCGCCGCCAATTGAATTCGCGTTGAGGATATCAATTTTCGAAGGATCGATGTTCGCAATTTACTGGAACATCGTAGCGGGAGTCATCATTAACGGACTGATGCTCGCGCTGGGCGCGTCGCCGATGCAGCTTGCATTGCTGAATTCGCTTCCGTTTTTAAGCCAGGCTTTCGGGCTACATGCGGCGAAGGTAATTCAGACCACGGATGTCAGGAAAAGATTCTGCCTCACGATGGAAGGGATAAGCAGGGCGATGTGGATCCCGATCCCGTTTGTCATAATTTTCCTGGGTGGGTCACAACTCTCGATCTGGATAATTCTCCTGATCGCGGGAGTCGCGCAGTGCACTCACTGGGGAGGTGCTGTCAGCTGGCTGAGCTGGGTGAGCGATTTAGTGCCGGAGCAGATCCGTGGAGTTTAATTCGGGATGCGGAATTCGATCACAGCGTTTGTAGGCATGCTCGGGTTGACTGTCGCGAGCCTATGGGCGGATGGTGTAAAAAAGGAGCTCGGTGAAGGCAAGGAATATCTTAATACGCTTTTAATATTAATTGGGATCGCGATCCTGTTTTCAGCGATAAGCTGGATCGGCTTATCGCTTCAGCCTGTCAGGTCGCTCAAGAATATGGCGACGTCGGGGTACAAGGCGATATGGGATACGTTGTCGACCCGGAATGGAAAAAAGATCGCGTTGTCGTGGGTGCTGTTCACATTTGCCGTTGGATTCCAGGCTGCGTTCAACACTCCGTTTTTCCTGCACAAATTAAACATGTCGATGATGGGAGTCACGGTCACGATCTGGATAATCCTTACACTCGCGACAGTAACCACACCATTGTGGGGGAGAATTTCGGATGTTATCGGCTACAAAAAAGTGCTAATAATAGGATGGGCGGGAGTATTCTGGCTGCCGCTGCTTTTCGTGTTCACAAAAGCTGACGCTCCACATATTTTCGGGATAGCGCCGTGGGGAATTCTTGCCGACGCGTTTTTCACATCGATTTTCTGGCCCGCTGTCGGCATAGCCCAGACAAATATCGTAATCGGACAGGCATCGTCCCAGACAAGAGCGGGCCTGTTCGCGGTACTGAGCGCGTTGACTGGAGCGGCGGGATTTGTAGCGGCGATGATCGCCGGGCAGATCGGAAATCACATTGGAGACACCGCGATGGTGAATTTTGCGGGGCTCGAAATGAATAACATGCAGGTCCCGATGCTGATCGGATCGGTATTGAGATTTCTCGCGGGATTCATGATGTTCTTTATTGAAGAGCCGCAAAGGACGCAAGATATGATCCCGAACAACCAGGCATTTTCAATAATGAGGAAATTGTTACTCGGACGTCCAGGGTAGTTTACGCAACGGTCTCGGGAATTTTTGAATCCATCACAATTTTCGAGTGATATTCCTGGATGGGGATGACAGACAGGTCAGGGCGGCCTCTCCATACCTTTATCGCTTCGAGGTAAATATTAGCAGCTGAGATCGACATGATCAGCGGCACTCCCATCTTCACGGCGGTTGTACGGATGAGGATCTCGTCTTTTTTTGGAGTACGCGATGAGGGCGTGTTGATGACCAGGTCGATCTTTTTGTTGTTGATGTCATCGACGATATGGGGACGACCTTCAAGGACTTTGTTCACCATTGTCGCGGGGATTCCCATCTGCCTTATTACTTCGGCTGTACCCCGAGTAGCGACAATATGAAATCCCTGGCGGTTTAACGCGTCGGCCAGTTCATGCACAAAAGGTTTGTCGTCGTCACGTACTGAAACAAACGCGGTACCCTGGGTCGGGAAATTTGTACCTGCAGCGATCTGGCTCTTGATGAGGGCGATGGGGAAACTCTCGTCGATCCCCATAACCTCCCCGGTCGATTTCATCTCGGGACCCGGAGCAATATCGGCGCCCGGAAATTTCGACCACGGGAAAACAGGCCCCTTTACACCGTAGTGGGTGAATTCAGGATAGTTTACAAGATTAAGCTGACGCAGCGTTTTTCCCAGCATAAGCATGGTCGCAAATTTAGCGACCGGAATGGCGGTAACCTTGCTAACGAATGGAACGGTACGGGAAGCGCGTGGATTTACCTCGAGGATATAAAGCTCATCGTCCTTGACCGCGAACTGGACATTCATTAAACCAACTACCTGAAGCTCGAGCGCGAGTCGTCGGGTGGCTTCCCTGATGTTACCGATCATTTCGTCGCTCAGGCTGAACGGCGGGAGGACGCAGGCGGAATCGCCGGAGTGAATGCCGGCTTCCTCGATATGTTCCATGATGCCGGCGACATAAACGTCCTCGCCGTCGCAAAGTGCGTCGACATCGATCTCTTTCGCGTGGTGGAGGAATTTATCAATCAGAATCGGGCTATCGTGTGTGATCTCCAGGTCTGTTTTAGAGGCGTAATCCAGCAGTTCGGTCCAGTATTCGCGAAGCATCTCGGCATTGGAAACGATCGCCATTTTCGCGCCGCCAAGCACGAAACTCGGACGCATCAGGATGGGGTAACCAATTGATTCCGCTTTGGAAAGAGCGTCATCGAGGCTCGTGGCTGCGTCGTTGGGCGTCTGCTTAAGGTCGAGAAGTTTCAGTAACTCGGAAAACTGATCGCGATCTTCCGCCCGCGCGATCGATTGATAAGTCGTTCCAAGTATATGTACGCCGGCGTCGGCCAGTTTACGCGCAATTTTCAGGGGGGTTTGTCCGCCGAACTGAATTATCACGCCGAGTGGAATTTCATTTTTAACAACCGATAAGACGTCTTCAACTGTCAGTGGGTCGAAATACAACCTGTCGGATGTATCGTAATCGGTGGAGACGGTTTCGGGATTGCAGTTCATCATTATCGACTGGAGCCCGAGTTCGCGCACGGCAAATGACGCGTGGCAGCAGCAGTAATCGAATTCGATCCCCTGCCCGATCCTGTTCGGTCCGCCACCAAGGATGAGTACACGGTCGGGTCCGCCGGCAATCGATTCGTTTTCATCTTCGTAGGTTGAGTAGTAATACGGGGTGACAGCCGCGAATTCAGCCGCGGACGTATCCACCATTTTATATACCGGTTCAACGCCAAGTTCTTCGCGGCGGTCGCGAATTTCAGTCTGGGTCAAATGATTGAGAAACTTGAGCTGCCTGTCTGAAAATCCGAGGGATTTAACGTGCCTGATATCGTCAGCTGTTAATTCATCCCATTCTTTTGTCGCGAGCCAGGTTTCGGTTTCCACGATCTCCTTGATGTTA
>DASWIV010000263.1:0-3083 GCA_036397475.1 bacterium | reverse complement strand
AACGTCTGGAGCGTCACGCCCGCCCTCCACGCGCATTCCTCGAGATGCATCGACGATTCAGGTGTGGTGGCGTAGCGCTCCATGGCGTTCACCTTGATCACAGGTCCGCCATTCAAAACCGGCATATGCTTTGGATCATGCGAATCCGCATAGTTCGGATTCACGCCATGCGCTCCGTCCGCCGATACAATAATTGACAAATCCCTCGCCCTGTGAAAATCCTCATGATCGTGCCCGTTCGAATAGATCAACCTTTCCAGCACATCGTCGAGAAATGTCGACATCGCGCCGTTAAGTGTCGACGAGCCAACTTCCTCGTTGTCCCACAGCGCGATGATCTGAGTGAATTCGGTATCGTCGGGACTTTCAAGTAGCGCGTTCAGTCCTGCGTGGCAGCTTGCGAGATTATCTATTCGCCTTGAAAATACAAACTCGCCGTTTAATCCGCCGATAGCGCCGGGCTGGGAATCGAACAGTTCCAGCCAGTGTTTCTTCACCTTCAACGGATCTATCCCCGCGCTTTGCGCCAGTTTTTCGATCAGTGGATACTCCTCGACCTCGTCGCCATTCGCCATTCCGATAACAGGCGGCAGGTGATCCTGTTTATGAAGCTTAAGTCCGTCATTGTTAACGTCCCTGTTCAGGTGGATAGCGACATTCGGGATCCTGCACACCGGGCCATCGAGCACCGCGAGCGCACTGCCATAGCTTCCGTCCTTCTTTTCATATACAAGGCGTCCGGCGATTCCAAGGTCCCTGTCCGCGAATGTCGCAAGGATCGGACCTCCATAAATTTCCACACCCGCCTGCACGTATCCGTTTTTTCCATACACAGCATTCGGCTTCAATCTGAAACCGGGCGAATCGGTATGCGCGCCGACAATCCTGAGGCCGGACTCAGCGTAGGGGGCGGCACCTATCTTTCCGGCGATTATCGATGTGAACCTTCTGATCACATAAAACTTATCGCCGGGATCGGGGTCCCATCTGTCTTTTTCATATAACCGTTTATATCCGGCTTCATCGAGACGCCGCGCCGTTTCCTCGACCGCGTAGGCTGCCGAATATGACCTGTTTATGTAATCGATCATGTCGAGTGAGATTTCGCGGGCTGATCCGTTTGTCATGTCAAATCGCTCCAGTTTCCAATCTGTGGGGTAAGAGTATAAGATAAAATTAAAAAAGATGTGAGGATTGTAAGGATGTCCGGGCGATTACTTTTTTTCCGCGGCATCATCGGGCAGATTTTTTAAGTCCTCCATGGGCGGAATCATTTCCCTGATATTTTTCCGCATTTCGTTTGGCGAGATGCTGCTTTCCCGGATTTCATCGATCAGTTTTCGCTCCTCCATTGTAATTCCGCCCTTCTTTTTATGGAATTCAATTTCAAGGTAAGGCGGGATTCCCACTCCCGTAATAAAATTCCCTACCTCATAATTCGAATTTTTATCGTTAAGAAACTCGACAACCATCTCCACAGCCGTGATGCTCGCCCGGACCACATCGAGAGACCGCTGGGTAATGATCACTCCAACCTGCCCGAGATCGTCCATGGTCTCCTTCGTTTTCTTAATTGCCCCCCTTGCCTGCTCGCCAGCCTTGGTGGCTATTTCAACAACATCGGTACTGACATCAACCGTTTTATCGACCGCGGTCGAAACCTTTTCCTTTATGTCAGCTGAAACTTCTTTTGTTCTTTTTGCCGCCTTTGCCGTTTTATCAGTAACCTGCTCCGAAACTTCCACTGTCTTCTGTATCGCTTTGGACGTGCCTTCACCAATATTTTTTCCGATGACGATTGTAGTCTCGGCGCCCTTCCTGACAGCTTCCTGCATCTGCTTCAATTTTTCGCGGGCACTTTTTCGCTTGTCGGATTGCCCCTCTTCCGATCGTTCGGACTCAATATCGATACCGTGGGACTCCAGTTCATCATCGAATTTTTCCTGCGCTTTAGCGTAGGCATTCCCGATAACCTCGTCGAATTCCTCGTCCGCCATTACCGGCGTACCGCATACCGAACAGAATTTTGCTCCGTCGACCAGCTCGTTTTCGCATTGAATACATTTCATGGCTATCACCAAATCTGAGTTGAAGCCTGTATTTTACCAGATAATTAACGTCGACTAATTATCATAATGAACCTTAAACTTACATAATTAATCACATTTAAACAGAACTTGACATTCTTAATCAAGTTCCTTTAACTGTAAGGATAGGTTTATCTATTTCCTTATAGATCACAAAAATATAATATGGTAGATGAGGAGGAACTTATGAGAAAATCTTCTGCTCTATTTGTATTGTTACTTATTGCGATGATGGGATTGGGGGCCGGATGTAACGGATCAAACGCTTCACTGGCTACCTTCCTTTTAACCATTGCAAATATCGGGCCTGTTTACCACTCGAGCGGCGTTTTTAATACCCCGGTCGGTGAAACAGCAGCAGCTCCGGCTGGACCGGGACAGGGATATGAATTTAATTTTAAAGCCGGTCCCGGCAGCTTCCTCAGTTTTGCGACCATGATGGTCCAGACAAACGATAAGTTTTTTGCGCCATTACCCTCGGGGATCGAACTATTCCCGGGAGGCGACCCGGTCGATGCGGATATCACCTCAATGGTTTATCTCTGGGACGCGGGGACCGAAGTCGATGCTGAACCGGGCACTGGTCCCGATCAGCCGCCAAGGGAATCCGGACCAAATACCGGCGCCGACCAGGGCGGAGTAGTCGAGATGGCAAACGATGGTTTCACTTATCCTGATGTCGACCAGGTTGTCCAGGTCACCATCACACCGGTAGATCCATTAGTTGTCCCGACCGAATTCATGGTTGAGATCAATAATGTATCGGTAGCAGGACAGCTTTCCACCAGCATGGGAGATGTCGATATCCCCATCTCGCCCGGTGTATGGGTTGTTCACAGCTCCCCGGCACCGCTTTTTGATGACGGGGTAGCGGATTACGGCTATGGGCTGGAAGCAATTGCCGAAGATGGCGATCCATCGGGACTTGGCACCTACCTTGCGGGCAATTCAGGTCTTGTATCTCCAATTGCCCCGGGAGTCTGGGTATCGGCTAAT
>DASWIV010000262.1:0-8714 GCA_036397475.1 bacterium | reverse complement strand
GGATGAGAAAGGCGTCCCCAATGGCGCCGCAAAATTCGATGTGACTGGAACTTACTGGGATGACCTGTGCCCGGATAATCCGGTCGATTATTACTACATAGATTTCGCTGATCCGGGTTTCGCTAATCCCGGGATACTCGGTGGAAATATTACACTGGAAGCCTGCAGTCCTTTTACTAAGGTCGGCTTCCTGTATTTCGATCCCGATAAAGTTGAATACCGCGAAGGATATTCCGTAACTTTGCAAGATGCGGGATCGATAAATCTGCCGGTTCATACCCCAAACCCGCTATTGTCGGGAAATACCGACGAAAAGTTGTATATCAGGGTATCGGCGCCCGGGCCGGATTATCCGGACACGCCGTACACATTAAGAGGAGACCTGGTTTACCACGTGTCGGATTGCGGCGACCCGATATCAATTTCGACCCTGGGTGCTCCGGATATTCCATTTTCGAGCGGGATGGTTCAGGGCGCATTGTGCGATGCCGGGATGATGGATTTCTACAAATTCGATACCCTGGGTGAAACAGCGACCGGGGGCAGGCTTACCGGGACTCTGCATTTCGAGATCGAGGAGCCGAACCCGGTTCCGCCATCGGCTGTGACAGCGATCAGCATAAGGGACAGGGACGGTACTCTTCTCGCCAATTTTTACGCGACATCGCCCGAAGACGATCCGATTGATATAGTGATAGACAGCCTGGACCTGCCATCGCCGTACAATTACTACCTGGCGATAAATTCGCCGACAGGTTCGTCGCAGGCGCGCTTCTACAAGATGACATGGGACCTGGCAATAGACGATACCTGCACGACCGATCTTATAAATATCAACAATCCGGTCCCCCCGTACATAAACGCAATTAACACGCCATGGAATTCATTTGATACGCCCGGTTCAACCGCGAGCATGTGGATGTGCAGTCCGGACGATATGTCGGATGCATATCCATTCGAGATCCCTGACAGTTTTCCTGGCGGAGGGAAGGTACTTGGTGGAACTATCAGGATAAAATCTGACATGACGTCGTTTGAAAATGTCCTTGTCAGCCTCGGACTTGAGCAGACACTGGTCAAGAAATTCACCTGGTACTCACCGATAAATTTATCACAGCTTGAAGTCACGGAAAATTTTAACGACGTATGGCAGGTCCCGACAAACATTGAATCGTATCCGTTACGTTACTGGTTAAGGACTGAAAATACCGGTACTGACTGGGCTACCGCGCAGATTGAGCTTGACCTTCAACCGGTAGACGATTGCGCCGATGACCACGACTCAGCGTCGGATGTTTCGGGAACGATGACTGTCAAGGGGATAGCCAGCGGATTTGTCAGTACCGATGGCGATACGGCCGACTACTGGATTCTCGACTGGGAACCGGATGGTCGCCTGTTTGGAACAATCGGCGCTGCGGCGGAAGAAGAGATCCTGATGAGGATATATTCCAATGGAGCTCTTCTGGCATCCTCACAGGGTACCACTCCAACATTAGACGTTAAACCATTCGATTTCGGACCGGGATGCGGCGGACCGATCATCAAGATCGATGCGGTCGGGGGAGCGCCGGGCGAATGCGTGCAGTACGCAATTGCAGGCGAATTTTTAACAATAAGCCAGGCGTGCGAAGGCGATTTCGACAATAACGACACGTACGCTGAAATTCAGTCGAAAGGCTGGATGTGGCTCGACGCGCTGGATAAAAACGATCAGGTCTGCGGAGTGGTCTGTTATGGAAACAGCATAGCTGATAAGGACGTAATCGGAATCGCCGGCCAGCCCTTTATGGAACAGGGAACACTCTACGGCCATATTGGTGTCGAACCTCTGAGCTCGGACGGTGTTAAGATTTCACTTATCGGCGCAGACGGCGGGATGGTGTTAACGTCAAACAGTATCGACAGTCCGACAGGCAAGGCGGAAATCGAATTATCCATGTTCGGTTTGCCATCAATTCCGCCCAATGGGTACGAATATTATGTAGTTGTGGAACCGTATCCTGCAGGCGTGGATGGGATGGTGCCTTATTCCTGTTACGCAGACCTCGGCATCGACTCCGATCCCGAACCGTGGCCATGTCCGGACGATGGCCATAACGATCCGTTTAACTCGTGGGATCTCACGATACCCGAAGGACGCTTCGGATTACTCTGCGGATTCGGGTCGAGTTGCGAGGATGTGGACGCTGGAACCCCGGATACGGTCGACTGGTTCAGGCTCAACTATAACCAGGCTGGCGGGGAATATCTGAATGGTTCCATCACACTTCA
This sequence comes from bacterium, assembly GCA_036397475.1. Taxonomy (GTDB): domain Bacteria; phylum JAJVIF01; class JAJVIF01; order JAPKYR01; family JAPKYR01; genus DASWIV01. Next base: position 6,440 of record DASWIV010000262.1, on the reverse strand, counting down.
CTGCGAGACCGAGGGAGTAACGGTAAGGCTGATGCCGGAAGATCAGCTCGCATGCAGCGGAGACGCACTTGCTGAAGGATCAATCGGTATCGGGGAAACGGAAGTTACTTTAAATATCCCGGTGGATACAATTCCGTCGATACCGGCGATTGGCACCAATTATTATGTTGTTGTGCACAATAACGCGGTTGACGAATTCTCAAGTTATTTCCTCGATGTGAATCTTGCCTCGAATTAGATGAGAGAAGAGATTAACCAGCGAGATCCGACAATGGGTTGTCGGCAGCACCCGTACTTCAAATCAAAGACTTTTTCAACAGCCCGGCAAGCCTGGTGCTAATGTATAACTTATCCCTGATGTGATTTGGGATTAGCACCACGCTGACGCATGGGCCTAGGTGCCACATTTCATTTTCCTCCATGGCCCGACCGTCATGAAGGGCTTCAGTGATTTGGGATTAGCGCCACGCTGACGCATGGGCCTAGGTGCCACATTTCATTTTCCTCCAGAGCCCGACCGTCATGAAGGGCTTCAGAAGTAGCCCGGGATCCTGTTTCCGACCATGTTACTCGACTCACGCGTACATTTCATCGGAAACAGAATCCCGGGAACGGCAATTCAACCCAAAATTTCCCTGGATACATCCTGCCAGCAAAAATTCGAATAAATAAAAAACCGCCCGGGAACGGGCGGTATATTTTTTTCTGTATTCAAGCTATTAATTCATCTTGTACACATCGACCACCCCAGCAGGGTCGGGAATAAACAGCCGCCTTTTCACAGAATCATAATCCATGAATGACGGATTGTACGCCGATGTGTCCGCCTGGTATAACACTTTTCCGGTTGCGATATTGATAACCCAGCAGGCTCCGATCAGGGGATCTGTAGTCTGTCCGGTCGCGTAGAGGTAACCGGTTTCCGGTGAGTACAGAAGTCCGACTATTGCGTAATTGCCGCCGCCAACCGCAATCGACTTTTTAAATGTCAGGCCTGTTGCATCGTAAACTTCAATCACACCCGCCAGCAGCATTCCAACGTACAGTTCATCTGTAGACGGGACATAAGCCAGACCGGGGGTCGCGGGGACATCAACGATCGGGCTGTCGAGTGGATTCGCGAGTTTGACGGAGCCGGTATTCTCCTTCGTGAAGCCGTCGATCCTGTGAATCGTGTCAGTGCCGTCGCAAGCCACAAAGACCCTGTTGTTTGTATTGTCGAGAACCATGGTGGTAGGACTGGTTCCGACATCGATCACCGTAATGTCCGGAGCTGACTGCCCGCCGGTATATACAGCGACCTGGTTTTCCCAGAACAGTGATGTATAAACTTCGAGGAAATTGTCGTTGATGACAAAATCGATCGGTCCTGTACTTGGATTACTGAACAACGACGCGATGTTAAAGGAAAAATCCTTTGCCTTGGTCCCGATTGAATATGTGGTGATATCATCGTCTCCGCCTAGGTCGGTGACGAGGTAAATCAGCTGAACGTTATGGCAGATTCCCATACCACCGGTAACGATGGGAATAGCTGGATACCCATCCACAAGGTTCAGGTTTGTATCGATTCCGTAGATGGTCGAACCTGCGGTGCCCGGAGCGGGCGCGAAATAACAGGTGTTGTCCACGGAATTAAAATCCCCCTGGATGGGAACGTTATCAAGAAGGATAGTGTCTTCCTTCTCAAGGAGTGGAGACACTTCTACATCGAAAACCATATAAGCGCGTAATTCACCAAGTTTATCCCCGACAAAGAAGTCGTTCTGCGTGTCGGTAGCTGATACCAGCATCGGATAAATTCCCGGTGGAGCTTTCAGCGTATTATTAATGGTCGCCTTGTACTCGGCATAAACACCGCTGAAACTATCGAATGTTGCGTTCACGAATCCATTGAACAACTCGACAACCTCGACCTGGACCTGGTCAATCGTATCCGGACCCTGCCAGTCGTAAATCCTGATGGTCAGGTTGATGCTTCCGCCGGCAGGCGTCAGCAGACCGTTCTGAACCGCTTCAATTCTGTAGGCTTCCAACGAATTTGCCTGAAGAGGATAGTCGTCAGGCACGTCTGGATTTGGAGCATTGGCGGGTTTGGCATAGCTGGCGTCTATGGCATAACCGAATTCCAGCGGAACGCCGTCGGGAAAATGTATTTCATATGTTCGTGTATCGGTACCAGAAGCCTGGAACGTGTGCCTCTCCGCCAGGGTATGGAAAGCCTTGAACGGATTGAGAGTGGTCTGCAGGTTCGGGCCATGCAACGCGTATTTGCCTTTTGTGTATTCGAACAGCGGCCGTCCGATCCAGCCGGTCGGGAACAAGGCTGGCGACCACAATTCAGTGTATCCATCGGCGTTTTCAATGGAGTATTCATCTTCCTCGGCACGTGATACAAGTACTCCGTGTTCCGAGAAGAAATGGGTGCCCTGGAAAATTGCGATGCCACGGACATCGAAACCGGTCAGCATAGGATCGTCGAAGGGGTGGATAATTCCGACCTCAAGCTCGAGATTTCCCGCTTCATTGATGAAATTATCACCAAAAACCAGGCAGGTTGTACATGCCTGTCCATTCTCGAGGGATTTTCTGATGTTGATGTGGATCATCGCTTCGCGGTTGGGAACCGCGGTAACTTCCTGTGTTGCCGGGTCATAGGTGACATCCCAGTAACCCCACAGGTAACGATTCGATTCATACGGCATTGACCCGCTCAGTTTCAGGCTGTCGTCACTTCCGATCGAACTTGTCTGTCCAACCGGAGTTACGACTGGAGAGCCTGAGCAAGACACTGCAAGCCACGCGGCAATCATGCACGTAACCAGTAATGTAAGGCGTGACATTCCTTAGCCTCCTAAGTTGTTCAATCCTCCGAGGGTATTCCCTCGCCTATTATTATAACATGAGATGCCAGAACTGCGCGAACACTTAATATTTATTGATGAGGATCAGTCCATTTAAATCTGAGTAAACTGTCGTGGACCGCGGCAATTATGCCTTCCTTGGACCAGAGTACGCCCACCGGATGACCATCGGCGGGCACAGGGACCATTTCCCTTGACCGCATCCTGGGTTCATCACCCGGGTAGATCCTGTATATCCACAGGGCTGGACGGGTGCTGTTAACTATCAGGTAATCGCCATTTGGGAGTGCTATAAAATGATGAGGGACAAATTTATCTTCACATTCGGCAACGCCATCGAGAATCCATGATCCGGAAATATTCTGAGAAAGGCTGTACAGCACAGGAGTCCAGTTTTTGTCGCGGTGTATCGCAATAAATTCGAAGGCATCCCCGGATCGGGAAAAGGGTCCAAACCGCCTGACGGGTTCGATCTTCGCGATTTCACGCCGCTCAGCTGACCTAATATTCATTATATGCAGCTCGAAATGGTCATAGAGCAGCAGACTTTTCTCATGCACAGCTTTCACATTCAAAGACCGTGCCAGAGCCTGGTCTGAAAATATCTCTTTCAGATCACCGTCAAGCACAGCGAGATTGCCTTTTCCGGCAACTTCTTCGTAAACGACAACCGCATTTTTCCCGGAGATGAGCCACCCTACCGGATTCTTTCTTACCCGCGTTGCTTTTCCGGAAATATCTTCAAAGTGGAATAGCCCCCTGTTACCCGCGACAAGAATTCCCGGAGTAGCGGAAGTGGAATGCGCGATTGTGGTCAGACGGCCAATCCCTATCGGAAAGGCTTCATCAAAAATAATCGAGGAAGTTTTTGTCGCCACGAGTAACACATTATAGCCACCGGGCGTCCAATGCAAATAAAAAAATCCCCGGGGTTAGCCGGGGATAGCTTACTAGCAGAATAATTATACCACTATTCAAAAGGCACCGCTACAAACCTCGGAAAATATTCGCCATTAGAACTCATGGTCAGCACCCTGAGGAGCACGGTTGTTCCGTCGTGCTGCCAATCGTCATACGCAACGTCCATAAGGCGACGGTAATCGTCGACATTCTCCACAGGATTGTCATTGACGCTGATAATGATCTCGCCGGCGGATATGCCTTTATCGTAGCCGGGGCTGTTAAACTCTACGTTCTTGATCAGGACTCCTGTGACATCCGAAGGGATATCCACACCGCGAGCGTACTTGGAGTCGAGGTCAACAACATCGATTCCCAGGTACTGCCCGTAGACATCGTCCTCTTCTTCAGGAACGTTGCGTTCATCCTGTGTATTCTGGCTGATTTCTTCGCCCGCCCTTGTCGGACCCTGGCCTCGCTGGACAGGTGTGACATCTATGGTCATCTCCCTGCCATTGCGAAGGACCAGGAACTCGGAAGGCTCTCCCACAGGCAGCATCGCGATAAGCCTTGACGCGGTCTGTACCGAGGCCACGCTTTGCCCGGCAACCTCAAGAAGAATGTCGCCCTGCTGCAAACCCGCCGCATCGGCAGGATCACCGGGCCGTAGATCCGCGACGAGTGCTCCACCAAGATTTTCAAGTCCGAGCCTGTTCGCGAGGTCCTCATCGTCTATATTCTGTATGGTGACGCCGATCCAGCTTCGAATAACCTCACCGTGATCGCGCAGGCTTTCATAGACAAACCTTGCGAGATTAATCGGGATCGCGAATCCGATTCCGCTGCCGGATGCGGTGATAGCTGTGTTAATGCCTACCGCCCGGCCGTAAATATCGATAAGCGGACCGCCCGAGTTTCCAAGGTTGATCGCGGCGTCCGTCTGGATAAAGTTTTCATAATAAACCGTACCCGGAAGATTGATCGTCTCGCGATTCTTGGCGGAAACGATACCAACCGTGACTGTACCTGCGAGAGTACCGAACGGATTTCCAACCGCCATAACCCAGTCACCGACCATCAGGTTTTCAGAATCCCCAAGCTCAATATATTCGAGCGGCCGGTTGGCGTTGACTTTAAGTACCGCGACATCCGTTTCCGTATCCGTACCGACAACCTCCGCGTCCAGCTGCCTTCCATCTTCAAATTTTACCTTTACTTCATCCGCTCCGCTCACGACATGATTATTTGTAAGAATGTAGCCGTCTGGATCAACTACGAAGCCGCTTCCCGATGCTATTGATGGGATCATGTTTTCCTGCTGATCCGGATTGATGTCCGGGTGTGGAAAACCGAAAAATTCCTCGAGGGGATTTTTGAAATCGAAATTACCACCGGCCTCCCGGGTGCCGATCGCCTCGATACTCACCACAGCCGGTTTAGCGGAAGCGACAAGCTCGCGGAATGATTCCTGCGTACTTACCAGAAAATTAGATGGTTGAACCGCCGCAGGTCCGGGACCGCTGCTCCTTGTCGACTGGGCGTTTAATTCTGGAATCCATCCCAATTCCGATGAAGCGACCACTCCAATTCCAATTCCGATCAGAAGGACGATAATAAAAATTATCCCGAAAGCCCCTCTGTTTCTCTGTGTTGTATTTGAATCCATAGCTATTTTTTAAGACCTCCGAATCTCGCAAAATTAGTCTGATACATTTAACTCGAATAATTCAACCCTAATGCTATCATTAATGGGGGAAGGTTAGTACCCTGTCCGTTATTAATAGACGATTTTTCCAGAAATCGGTTCAAAATTGTTATCCGGTAACCAGGATTATTCTAACAAATGGAACCATAAATGTATTGAACCTGTTGATGCGAATCGTGGTAATATTACTGTGTCAGAGTAGCGACATTAATACAGATTAAAGATGGTAGTCTTCGGCGCAATAAAGTGGGTATTCATCAAGGTGTTCGTCCTGTTCAAGGCGCTCCTGATGCTGATTCTGATCGTACTTTTATGCGGGACCGCGTTCGTTAACGGATTTTTATCCGAAGTTGTGAAGGACCTTCCCCTGATAGAAAACCTGGGAGTCCCCGATATAGCGATGACCAGCAAGATCTACGCTGCCGACGGAACTCTTCTCGGTGATGTACATGGCGTTGAAAACCGTGTGCTTGTCGGGTGGCACCAGCTTCCGGAAGATTTGAGGGACGCCATTGTCGCCACTGAAGATCAGGATTTCTATGAGCATCCGGGATTCGATATCAAGGGAATTGCGAGAGCGGTCAAGTCGAATCTGACCTCGGGCGACCTTACCGGCCAGGGTGGGTCAACACTGACACAACAGCTGGTCAGAAACCTTTATTTGACCAGGGAATCGTCGATTCAAAGAAAAATTGCTGAAATTATCCTTGCGGTGAAAATAGAGCAGAAATATTCCAAGGATGAAATCCTGACCTTTTACCTGAACCAGGTATATTTTGGTTCCAACGCGTATGGGGTCGAAGCGGCGGCAGAGACATACTTCGGGAAATCCGTCAGCGAGTGCAATCTGCAGGAATGCGCGATGCTCGCAGGACTTCCCCAGGCTCCCGGAAAGTTATCTCCGTATGTGAGCATCGACAGTGCGACTGAACGGCGTTCTCATGTGCTCAGCAGGATGCATGAAGAGGGAT
>DASWIV010000261.1:0-4971 GCA_036397475.1 bacterium | reverse complement strand
TTCCGCTTGATATCGTGAGCCATGCGCAGATTAGCCTTCGCGGATTTCGCCGCCTTCTCGAGATTTTTTAGAACCTCTCCACCCGGCTTGCCCAGAGCACGGAACGCACGCGCGAGATTGAAGTATGTAAATGCGTACGATGGCTGCTTGTCTATCGCTTCCGACAATAACTCTACAGCCTTGGCGAAATTGCCTTTATTGATCTGGATTGAAGCCTGGTTGTTCAGGGCGTTTGCGAAGTCTGGCTTCTGCTCGACCGCAATCGTGTAACTCTGCGACGCTTCGTCCTCTTCGTCCATGAAGAACATCGCATTACCCTTTGAATAATACGCGTTCGGATTTATCGGTTGGAGCTGGATGGCACGGTCGAAATCTTCCGCCGCCGTATCGAACTGTCCAAGCTCATAATACGCTTCCGCTTTCTGAAAATGAGCGTCGGGATCTTCCGGATTAAGTTCCACCGCACGCTCGAAATCCTGCGCAGCGCCGACCAGGTCGTTTTCCATCAGTTTTATTTTTCCGGCCATTATGAAAAGGCTCTTGTCTGTCGGGAACCTCTCCATCGCTTCGCCGAGAATTCTTTTCTTTTCTTCGCCGTCGAGATACGAAAGGAATTGCAGATACAGGTTCAGCGGAACCTCGCGTCCGGATTTCAGGATCTCAGTCGCGATCTCTTCCCTGTTCAGTACAATCTCGCGCACGAGTCTCGTGATAAGCCCTTCGCCGTCGCCGGGCTGGTAAACGATAACCTGTTCATCGACCAGTCCGGGAAGATGGGCGAGATAATTCAGTTTTGGCTGGGGAGCGCTCGCGACATGGTCGTCCTCGCGTTCCTTGTCGGAATAAAATCCCCGGACGTCGATATCCGCGTTCTGGCTTTTCAGGACAATGATGGGTTTTCCGAGCGACGCCGCGAGACCGTATTCGAACGTGAGAGCGGGGGTGAGTCCGTCGAGAATCACGATCACAAAAATCGATTTCTGTACGAGCTCAAGAAGGCGTTTTCTGTATGTCGCGTCCTGTTCAAGCTGTTCTGACGTGATCACGTCGAATCCGAAGCGCGACTTCATTGCACTGCTGATTACCTCAACAGGATTGTCGAGACGGCCCTCGAGATTTGCCTGCGCGACAAACACCTGCAGACCGCTTGATTTTGCCGGGCTTAGTAAACTTCTGTCGCCGAAAGAACCAGCCATGCGAGACCTCCATTCATTCCATGCGCTAACATGATACTGCTTATGCAATAGTATATCATAAACTAAAGCTTAGATTTAACGCCTTTTTTATTAATGTTAATGCGTTCTGATAAATTTTTAACCACATTGCCCACGCGACGTATAGCGGTTAATATACATCCAGAGACTTAGATGAAAAATATCCCGCATTACATACATTCTGGGTGTAATCGTGGAACTGGAACCGCACAATGGGAAAGACGGAGAAAAGCATAAAATTTAATTCCACAAGGTTCGGAGAGGTCGAGATCCCGGAGCGGAACATCATCCACGCGCCGGGGGGGATCATCGGATTCGCGGGGATCGAGCGCTACGCGCTCCTCGACCCGTCGGGGGGTGAATCCTTGTTTTTGTGGCTGCAGGCGGTCGATGAGCCGGACCTTGCATTTATAGTGACCGATCCGATGATGTTTGTCCCGGAATACGCTATTGACGCGACCGAGCCGGATATTGAGAAGCTTGGAATCGGTGAGAAAAAGCCTCCGGCGCTATTCGTAATGGTCACCGTCCCGGCGGGGAATCCGGACAATATCACCGCGAACCTGCTCGCGCCGCTGCTATATTTCGAGGAAGACAATGTAATACACCAGATAGTGCTTGAAAAGACCGAGTGGGGGCTTAAACATCCGCTGGTCGCGAAGCCGGATGAATCCGGGGGGGTGGAGTAATGCTTATACTTTCCCGGAAAACAGAGGAGAAGGTAGTGATAGCGGGGAATATCGAGATCACGGTGGTGGAGATCCGCGGGGACACGGTGAAACTTGGGATCAATGCGCCGAAGGATGTGAAGATATACCGATCCGAGCTTGTGGACGCTATCAGGGAGGCGGCGCAGGCCAGCCCATCGGACCTTGAGAAGCTATCGAAGAAGCTCAAGGGGGAGGGAAAGTAGGGCGTATGCTCAGGGGGCGATTTTCTTGGCGTGGAAGGTTGTAGTGTTGCTGTGGCTGATGATAATCAGCTTTCCCTGATTTATGGATTTTTTATTGGTGTTGTTTGCCGGGACGCGTGATGTCGACCCTCCCCCATCCCCCAGGTCTAAACGCGCGGCTTATGGAGGTATTTATTAAATCAAGTCCAAATGGTCCGTACATATTCTCCCCTCGGACCCTTCGCCGCCAATCCTGAATCCAAAAGTCGACCAATGCCACTCATCAGGATGATTAATACGCCCGCGACGTACAGGATTATTATGAATACGCGCTTATTGTTCTGCGAATCGAAATCTCATTCACCCACAAGCTGCGTTTGCAGGCGGCACCCAGGATTTTCCAAATCCAATTCGCTGTTAAGGAGAAAAACTAAAATAAAAAAAGGGAGACATTGCTGTCTCCCTCCACCTTCCGTGATGACCGAAGTCAACACATTCCGGTTTTGGGTGTGCGATACGTCTATCGCTTCCCTTACCACTCCGCTGGGGTACCCCTCTCGGAGTAGTACCTCCAAAGGGTTAACTTTTCTTTCTCTGAACCGATCCCATCCGGGGATTGCTCCCTTTCAGACCACGGCCCAGTTCCGGAAAAGCCCTTTTGGAGATTCTCCTGTCGGAGTTAATTTCCGTACGGGATTTCAAATTCTTCCTGGGATTGCTCCCGTTCCGATCCTGATTTCCTGTTCGGAACAATTTCTTTCTCGGAGTACAGAGCCTGAATTGGATTGCTCCGCCTCAATATCCGTATCCCGGTCCGAAAATATCCTCCGGTAGGAGACCTCCGGGTTGGACCCCTTTTGCGGCTGGTGGAGGGAACTTCAGAAGATTGCTCCTCTTCAGTTCCTTCCCCCGGACCGTAATCGGTGTCCGGTTCGGAGTTATACTCTGGTCGGAGATTGCTCCCCTTCCAAAGCTCCTGAATTCTTCTCCAGGACGAATCCCTTAGAAGAAAATTGGATTTCAAAAGGTACATACTCCTTATACAAAATTAAATCCTATTAGGCAATAGGATTTGTCCACAACCTTTCCACATAATTTCCACAAATGGGACTATTTTGAAAAATTCGTGTGAACCCGCTAATAATACGGGATTCAGACCGTTACTTTATTCTGTAAAATGCTGTCGATTTCATCCATTATCGCAGGCGTTATCTTGCCCGCGTAATTTATGGCCTGCATATTTTCATCTACCTGCTCGACCTTCGACGCGCCTGTTATTACAGTACTTACATTCTTATTTTTCAGGCACCACGCTATCGCAAGCTGCGACATCGAACACCCGATCTTCTCCGCAATAGGCATTAACTTCTGCACTTTTTCAATCTTAGCTTTTCCTTCGGCGCTTTCAACCATCGACCGCAGCCAGTCATAAACTTCAAGTGACATCCTGCTGCCTTCAGGAATTCCATCGACATATTTTCCAGTAAGAATTCCGCTGTTCAATGGACTCCAGATTGTAGTTCCCAGTCCCGGATCTTCATAAAGTTCCGCAAACTCATTCTCCACTTTTTCCCTTTCGAACATGTTGTACTGCGGCTGCTCCATAACCGGTGGAATCAAATGTTCACGCCTAGCAACTTTATGCGCGTCGAGAATTTCTTCCTTGGACCATTCACTGGTACCCCAGTAGAACGCGCGTCCTGAATTAATGCAGTAATTCATCGCCCGCACAGTTTCTTCAATGGGAGTATTCGGATCGGGACGATGGCAGAAAAGCAGATCTACATAATCCAACTGCAATCTCTCAAGACCGGCTATCGTTCCTTCGACAATATGCTTGTATGAAAGTCCGCGATCGTTAGGTCCTCTTCCTCCCCAGAAAATTTTTGTCGACACAATTATGTCCGAACGTTTCCATCCGGCTTTTTTTATTACATTACCCATTATTTCTTCTGCCTTACCGCCGGCATACGCTTCCGCGTTATCGAAAAAGTTGCACCCCGCCTTGTACGCCGCGTCCATACACTCGTACGCGGCGTCATCATCGAGCTGATTTCCGAAAGTCACCCACGCTCCGAACGATAACGCCGACACCTGCAATCCTGTTTTTCCAAGATATCGATATTCCATATAAACGGCTCCTTATTAATTCTGATTGAAGTATAAAAGATAGCAGAAAAATTGGCTCACGTGTAGCCTGATTGTTACGCGAGAAGACATTTGGATAGATATTTCAAGGCATACCCTTGTAATTCCGATGTAGCCTGGGATGCCGTCGAATCATTGAGGTCACTCTTCCCAGTTGCTCCACAGGCATCCCGGGAACCTTAAGCACGATTAGACCTGCGGAACCATTCAGCCTGGACGGGTTCCCAGGCTACTAGCTAGCTTTTTGACACGATGTGATAATAAAAAATAGTGCGGTTAATAGAAGAAACATTCCAGCAGCAAATTTGTTAAGCATCTCTGTTTTCCTCCCAAGGAATTTTTATTCATAGTCTATTGTAAACTCGAATACATCATAAGCATGCCCGTAGCGTTTTACTGGCCATCCTTCTAATCCGTAAACCACGGCAACCCCTATATGATCACCTTCAGGAAATGATTTTATAGACATCGGTACCGTTTCACCGTAGTGATTCGGCCATTCCGGCTCATAGGAATATACGGGCCAACCATTTATTTGATTGACATAATCAGTATAGTATGCCATTTTGGGATTAACTAAGAATTCTCCCCATTGCCTGATTGGGAAATAAATATTTTCGTGAAAACTACTACAGCATTGATCGTCAGTGATCACCTTTCCTTCATTCAGCACGACATTGAACTCGTATGGCTCTGATTGATTGGCACTGATTGGAA
>DASWIV010000260.1:0-16452 GCA_036397475.1 bacterium | reverse complement strand
GCACTCGCTGGCAGAATCAGGGCGCTGACTCGATGCTTGCTCTCAGATGTCTCTACCGCAGCACAAATCGCTGGGATGCTTACTGGCATGATAAAAATTCCCCAAGGTTGGTGGCATAAAAATCAATCCGCGCTCACACCCGGTGGTGGGCGAAGGGGGACTTGAACCCCCATGGACTTGCGTCCACTAGACCCTGAATCTAGCGCGTCTACCAATTCCGCCATTCGCCCATGGGCAGAGAATATATACAAGGCTAATACCCTCGTGTCAAGCATTGAACCCTGAAATGACACGGTACGTCAGATATTGGGGCATCAACATTATATTCGATGCGAATATTCGGACGGATGTATCGATTCTAATATTGGGGCCTAAACAGGATAAACTCTGTTATAATCCTGCCCCGGACAGTTAATGAAAATAATCGATAAATATCTCTGGCAGGAACTGACATTCTTTTTTGTCGGGATAATCCTCGGATTTGTGGTCCTCATGACAGGAAACACTCTTTTCCTCATGAGCGAGCAGATTTTCAACAAGAGGATTCCGATAGGGATCGTAAGCCAGATCGTACTTCTGCGTACACCTGCCATGTTCGTGCTAGGATTTCCGGTCGCGACACTGTTTGCCGTTTTGCTGACGCTCGGACGCCTTGGCAGGGACAGTGAGATAATCGCCATGCGCACTGGCGGCATCAGCATGGTGAGGATTGTTGCGCCGGTACTTGCGTTTTCTATCGTCATCTCTATCCTGACGTTCTGGCTTAATGAAAAAATTGTTCCACAGGCGAACCACATATCGCAGGAATACATTCGCCAGTTCTGGCTCGCAGACGTTGTCGAGAACGCGAAAGCAAACGTGTTTTTCCATGTTTCCAATGAACTGGTTATTTATACCAGTGCGTATAATGAGACGACCAAGCAGATGGGTTCGCTCACATTTTTCGAGCTTGACGAGCTTGGATTCCCGTCGATAAGTGTCGTCGACCGAGGGCATTTCGAGGACGAATATCTTGTACTGGAGGATGGAGTAACATTCAAATACGATGGATTTGGTAAGCCGAAGGAATCTGCCATGTTCCTGACGCTTATAAAGGATATAACAAGGGAGCTGCATGAATTGTACGGGGAGAACAGGACTCCCCAGGAGATGACCGGAGGACAATTAAGGGAGATTATCAACAGGTTCAAGGACAATGACCTCCGGCAATATGCAATGGAGACGGATTATTATTTCAAGTTTTCCATCCCGGTCGCGAATTTCGTATTTGCGATGGTCGGACTCTTATTTTCGGTCGTGAATCCTAGAAAGGAAAACGCGTCGGGAGTAATTTTCGCCATTGTGTGTATAGCTATTTACTGGATACTTATGACAGTGATGAGGTCGCTCGGGCAGAACGGGTCTATAGAGCCGTGGCTGGCGGCTTGGGGGCAGAACATCGTATTTTTTGTTCTCGGCCTTCCACTGCTGTTTGTGGTGAACAGATAAAGAATTATGAGGCTGATCGACAAATATATCGCGTCAATGGTTGCGATGTTCGTGATCGCGGCGGTGTTTTCATTTGCCGTACTGATAGTGTGCAATAACTTTTACGCGTCGTCGGAGCTGTTGTTCAAAAAAGATATACCATTCAAGCTGGTCGCGATGATCAACCTGCTCGATGCGCCTGCGACAATTGTCCTGTCGCTTCCGGTCGCGAGTTTATTCGGAGTTATGCTTGCAATAGGGCAGCTCGGACGGTCGAGCGAGATCACAGCGATGAGATGCGGGGGAATATCGCTGCTGCGGATTATGGTCCCTGTCCTGTTTTTGTCGGTACTGCTCTCGGTGATGACGTATTACATGGATGAGCGGTTGGTGCCAATAGCATCGGAGAAGGCGCATGACCTGAAAAAAGCACTTGAAGGAGATAAGGCGGTACATTTGAAACAGGATGTATTTCTCCGCAATGATTCGGGAATGATCATTTACGCTGCCAGTTTCGATACCAACACAAAAGCCCTGAACCGTATCCAGGTGCTTGAGCGGGAGAATAAGGACTGGATCAGGATCACGAACGCGTACAACGGAAGATTCGAGGGCGACAACCTGATCCTGATGAACGGGGACACTTTCCTGTACGACGAGAAAGGCGAAATGATCGGGGCGGAGGAGATCAGGGGAGAGGTGGCAAAATATTTTCCGGAAACATTGCAGGACATACATGAAGAGACGAGGGACGCAAGTACGCTGGCTGGAGGGGAAATAGCGGAGCAGATAGCCAGGTCGGTCGAAGCCGGGCTGGACCCGGTGGCGTACGAAACGGACCTTCAATTCAAGCGTTCGACGCCTGTCGCGTGCTTAATTTTCTCGTTTGTGGGTTTTATTTTCTCAGTATTCTCGCCAAGGAAGGAAATGTTTGTGGGAATGCTGTACGCGATAATTCTGGTCTTAGTCTATTATGTTTTAATTTCGGTCTTCAAATCTCTCGGGAAGCAAGGTATTATACCTTATCCCGTGATTAGCGCATGGGCGACGAATGTAATGTACCTTGCATTCGGAATATATATTTTCGTGACAGTGCGCAGATAATCCCGCGGATAAAAATAATTCCGGGAAAAACCCGGAAAATGCGTGTACCTGGTCGGAAGAGGGTGAACCCGACAGGTGTTCCGGTTATCCAATAAGCGGGCACCAACAGTACAGGGTATTCTTGCATAACAGTTTAAACATACCGGGATATGTCCGGCAGTGCATGTCGGGAAGGCCAGTTTGCATCTGGCTGATTGCTGTCTCCCTTTTTCTCACATTCTCCATTCCCACTTTCGCCCAGGAAGAACCGATCTATTTCCAGAGCGACTACCAGCAGGAGATCCAGGACGAGGAAGTTCTGATCCTCCAGGGAAATGTCGAGGTCCACTTCAGAGAAAATATAATTTACGCAGATGAGGTCAGGCTTAACGACGAAAAAGATGAATTTTTCGCGGTGGGGAATGTACGTGTCGTGACGCCTGACAGGGATATGTTCGGCGATTCCATCTGGTACAACTACGCGCGGGATGAATTCGACATGAGGAACGTCCGCGGGAGCATGATCGCGTCCGGTGTCAGCGAGCTGGTATGGTTCGAGGCTGAGAGGCTGAAGGGGGACGTGAACGACTTCAAGATGATTAACGGCACAGTGACGACCTGTACGCCGGATGAGCGCAGGGAGTATCACATCGAGGCTCACTCGATCAAGGTGCTGAAAGATAACAAGGTAATTGTCAGGAACGGGTATTTCTTCATTCTCAATGTTCCGATCCTCTGGTTCCCGTACTGGGCATATTCGCTGGCAGAGACACCGTGGGAGATCCAGGCAGGCAAAAATTTCGATGGGGTTTTCGTAAAGACAAGATACAACTACCTGGCGGAGGAGTTGATAGTCGGCTCTATCCTGACGGAGTATTATTCGCGCAGGGGATATCGTCTCGGGTCGGAGCACAGCTACGTGCTTCCCAGCCACGGCCAGGGGTCGTTCAGGTGGTCGTTCCTGTACGGAACTTTCCGTGACACGAACGGGGAAGTAATTCACGCGAACACATACAATGTAAATACCCAGCAGGCAATCCGGTTCGGTACGAGATTTTCGGGGAACATAAGGCTGACCGCGAATTCGAGCTTCAATATCCAGAGGGGCAGGACCAACGATGTAAACGGTACCGTGAGCGCGAGTTACAACGAATCGGACGTGCGGACGTCGTTTAATCTTACGTTGCGAAGGCAGTCGGGTGCGAGCCAGAGCAGTAATATATCGGCCTCGGTCCAGCAGAACCGGACTATTTTCAACGACGTAACCTCGAGCATCAAGCTGGATTACACTGTGAATAAGCCCGAGAACAGCGGGGCGGCGGACGAGGAATTTAACACGCACGTGGAATTCCGGCAGAATCAGCAGGGTTGGAACTGGAATGCGATTGTCGATTCACACTGGGATCCTGACGGATTTTTGAATATTTCGGACAGGAACAGGCGGTACACAGACAGGCTTCCGGAAATTAATGTAACACTGCAGCCAAGCGTATTTCCAAATACGTACCGCAATCTCCTGGGATTCACCATGTCGCAGGTGAACGCGGTAGGGGCGCTGTATTACATAGGTCCCGAGAATAACGAGGTCAACGGATTCTATGGGCGCTTCGATACGCGCTTTACACGAAGCGACAACCTGGGTGCGTCGCACAGAATGCAGACAACGCTGAATTACTGGCAGGCGATAGCGTCCACTGGCGATGCCAGGTATGTCTTTGGCTCGCAGGTGAACTGGAACTGGACTATATCCAAGAAAATAAAATGGCAGCTGGGATGGGACCGTACTGACAGCGAGGGGAGAATTCCATTCCAGGGCAGGGATAATCCCTCGAATCCTCAGAACAGGCTGTCGTGGTCTTTGAATTACCAGAACGGCAGGTTATATACGATCAGGATGTCCACGTCGTATGACCTGAGAGAGAAGTCCCAGCTTGCTCCTGGGGAGGTGTTGCAGATCAAGCGACTTGCGGACCTTCAATTTTCGCTGAATTACACTCCAAGCAGGAAAACGACCGTTACCCTCTCGACCGCGTATAATTTTGGTCGCGGCGAATTGGGTAATATACGGTCAACAATTAACACCACTGATAACCGGTCGTACCGGATCCAATCGAGTATAAATTTGAACAGGAAATTATCGCTGACGTCGTGGTCGACCAGGGCGAGTTTTATCATAGGATCGGACTGGGATTTCGAGGTAGAGACTGATTTTGCGCCAACAGCCACCGATATCGTCAGGAATATCAAGGTTACACACAGGCTCGACTGTACGTTCCTGGATTTCCAGTACCGGGCTACATCCGATGAATGGTTCATCACGTGGGGAATCACTGCATACCCGAGAGCGGCGTTGAATTATCCCGCGCTGGACACAGCTTTTGGTCCCGATTTCTTCAACCAGTTCTCCGGAGGAGGAAGCGGATTCGGGCTTGGTGGGTCGCAATTTGGCGGAAGCGGGGGATTCGGATCAGGATTTTAAGGGGTGACAGAAGAAAAAATGTATAAGTTTACGGTAATAATCATTAACTTAGTTATACTCATTTCATTGGGTTCATGCGGTTATTCCAACCTTCCGATTGGTGAACAGGAGAACCAGAGGATTATCGAGGTGACAATGAATCTGGGCGGGGAGATAAGCCCGATACTTTTCTACTATATAGTTTTTAACCTCGATAATGATCCAACGCATCAGCCATACTCGGTATTTGAAGGAGAAGACAAGGGGAAGTACTGGACTGTGTATTACATGTACGGGCAGCCTCCATTCGAGGATTTACAGCTTTACAGGGGATTTGGGGGCACAAGGGAAGATGGATTCAACCTGGTGGACAAATTTCCTGAAGAGGAGCAGAACCTGCTGGAGATCAGGAACGCAACCATAACCGGAAGCCAGATGTCGTTGAGGATCGAACTGACCAATCTGGGTATTCCCGATACAGGTCAGTTTAATCTTAATATGAACATGATTGTCTGTTCGCAGCCAATAGATATAACCAGCCAGATAGAATATGACCGCGAGCCGTATGTATTTGACAGTTTTTACAATCGGGGGATCTCTATAAACCTCAACGGGAACACCGACTTTTTCAACGAGAATTTCAATCCACAGGAAGAGTTCCCTAACGAGAACGAAGATATAGCGCCACCGTCTGCAAATATTACGAACTGGGTCTTCCAGATAATTACGTAGAGTGCTACCCTGAATCACATGATACGCTTCCTGCGTAACCTGATTTTTGTAATTATCCTGATTTTTATCCTGGGATATATTGCCATCATCGGTTTCAAAGAAAAGATAATCGAGCGTATACAGGAGCCATTGACCGGGAAATTGATCGCGGAATTCGCACCGGGAGAAGACTCCGATTTCGGGAGCGAAGTTGAAGTTAAAATTTATCCTCTGGAAGTCAGGGTGCACGATTTTTTCATTGAAGCTCCCGCAATGCGGGTTGGACAGGATGTTTTTACCGATGTGAGAATCGAAGCCGGTGAGATCTCATGCGAACTGTTGCCGATCCTGAAGGACCAGACAATCGTGATCAAATCGGTCTCGGGAAGGACATTCAGAGGGATGCTTCCCATGGCGTCGATCGCCGAAAAGTTCGAGAGAGAATGGACGAATGTCAGGGACATCGAGGTCGATGAGTATGGCGACAGGTCCAGGATAAGTGGATATTTCGGCACGGCGAGCGTAATGCATATAACAATTTACGGGGTCTGGGCTGTTGAAGATCGAGGTGTAATTACACTGGTTGAACGGGATTATCACAATCCCGACAGCCGGGTGCCGCTCGGAGCAGTCCAGTTTATTGAAAATAACATCGATTTTGATATCAGGATAAATTTATTCGATGAGCAGTTATCCGCCGTATCTGTTGGATTCACGGACGAGGGGTTGACAGTTACGGCGTCAGATGCCGAATAGGAGGAGCGTAATCGTGAGAATCGCTCAGAAATGTTTATTTTTAACAGCAATAATTTTTGTAGCCGGACCGATAGCGTACATGGCGTACGCGCAGCCGGGTACCGAGACCGATCCGGTGGTTAGCGTTAGTTATTTAAGCGACTCGATGTCATTGTCGGCAATTGAACTGGAAGGGGGAGAGGATTTCCCGCTGATCCAGGGTTATCCGGTTATTCTGATCGGCGGGTCGTGCAGGATGAATTTTTCAGGCGACGGGATGGTGGTGGACACGACATCGGGTGAGATTCATACCGGCACATTCGAGATGGCTCCCGGGCACATGTATTATCCATTCCAGGGCAGCGATGTATCCGCGTTCAAACTGATCGCGTACAGTATAACCAGGGTGGCGGTTTCGGGCATAACAGGATCGATGTACACAGAGTGAAATGATGGGTTATCAACAGTCGATTTTTCTTGGAATACTCCAGGGTTTGACCGAATTTCTTCCCGTATCATCGTCCGGGCATCTCGTCATTCTGCAGGTATTCATGGGACTGACAGATTCCGGGATGATGGTGACTTTCGATATATTTCTGCATATGGCAACACTCCTGGCAGTCGTGTGGGTGTACAGGGCGGACCTGAAAAATGTTTTAACCGGTAAAGCAGTAGGGGATGGGAATGAAAAAATACCGGGTATGAAATTGACAGGATTTATTTTTGTCAGCCTGCTGGCAACGGGAGTGATTCTTCCTTTCAAAGACAGCATCGAGGGATTGTTCGAGACGCTCAATGGGGTGAGAGTTCTGCTTCTGATCAATGCTGCAGCCCTGGCTGTGCTGCCGACACTGAGGAAGGGCGGAAAAACTATAGGATCCATGGGATGGATCGGAGCGGTGGCGATTGGACTGGCACAGGCGTGTGGTGCGTTTCCGGGGATCAGCAGGTCGGGTTCAACCATAATCGCCGGATTACTGTTGGGCCTGTCGCCCAAAGAGGCGTGCAGGTATTCCTTTCTGTTATCGATACCAACAATACTTGTTGCGGCAGTTGTACAAATTCCGGATGCGATCAAGTCGGGATTCGTGTTTGTCCCGGGTCCGATGACATTGGGGTTTATCCTTTCGCTGCTGTCAGGATTGATCGCTATACCGCTGCTGATAGGAATTGTAGAGAAGGGAAAGCTTTGGGGATTCAGTATTTACTGTGCTGCTGTGGGATTGGGATTATTCTTTGTTCCTCATTAAGGGCCAGGATCACGCATGGTCTATTATGACATTCGATCTAATGAAAATTTCTACCTGTATTTTCCCTTTATTCGATTGATATGGATAGTGAAGATGCTCATCAGGACATTGATTGCAGTACGGGTCGGGCTCTGTATGCGGCTTGGTTTGATAGCACGGGGGATCAGGCGTACAGGCACTTCGGCAATCTGGAATTTTTTCAGCCTGGCCAGATAAATAGCTTCAATATCGAATCCCCATCCATTAATTAATGTTCGGGAGAAAATTTCCCTCGCGGAACGGCGTGAAAAACATTTGAATCCCGCCTGCGTATCTGATATCCCGGGAAGGATGAACAATTGGGTCACGAGATTTCCGATTTTTGAAATGATCCGGCGTTTAATGCGTTCTCGCCCCCGGTCGCTGTCGGGAAGATTTCTTGATCCAATCACGAGATCGCAGCCGTCCCTTATTTTCGCAATGCAATTTTCGACAGCAGCGATTTCATAGGGATAATCAGCGTCGGTGCTCAGGATGACTTCCCCATTCGCGTTCAGCATTCCGGTTCTTACCGCGGCTCCTTTTCCCTGATTTTTCTCAAGTCGGATCAATACTGCTCCTGACTTACAGGCTGCTTCGCTCGTATTGTCAGTGGAGCCGTCGTCGACCACGATATATTCAACCATGTAATCCATGGTGGAGAAGTAATTTTTCAAGGATGCGATAGTCGAGGGGATATTGTCCTGCTCAAGGTAAGCGGGAATTACAATGGAGAGAAAGATGTCTGAGTTCTGTCCGGACACGGAGGGGTATTTTAACAGATAAATTGGGATTGCCGTCTTAAAATGAAAAATCCCCCTTTCGTCGGGGGATCTTTCAGAATTATCCCTTATTCAGGTAACTGATTTCTGATTTAAATAATTGTTCGTCCTTCGATATCGTCGTCGGGGAGACCGAGGATCGCGAACATTGGTTTTGCGGTCCAGAGCCCATTGGAGTATCCTCCTCCAAAGCCTCCTCCGCCGCCGAAGCCGCCACCGCCACTCCCGCCGCCGAAGCCGCCACCGCCATTACCCCCGCCTCCTCCTCCGCCGTTTCCGCCACCGCCGCCGCCGTAATACCAGAAGCCGTAGCCGGAAGTTGTCGGGAGAAGATCCATAGTCTGGAGGAAGTTAAGCGCTTCGAATGGATCGAGGTAGTGGGTCTGGTACATGGTAATCGATCCAAGTCCAAGTTCCATTTCGAGGCGTTCGCGTGTTCCGATGTAAAGAATCGGATCAGCATCGGGTACATCTCTCATGACGAGATAGTCGAGGTTATAAGCCTGCATCAACTGTTTGAAAACCATATCGAACGGCACTTCGGTCATGCTCATTGTAACTGAGCCGCCGCCGCCGGCGTCGCCGGGATCAAATCCGCCGCCGCCTCCAAATCCGCCGCCACCGCCACCTGCTTCAGGTCCGCCGGGTGGCCGGAAGTTTTCACGGATATGTCCAGACGGGGGCATATTCCAGTACGCGTCGAGAACAAAATTCACGCCCGCCTGCTGGGTTAACAGCATCAGGACGTCGATGAATTTCGCACCAGTGACATTCACGCTGACAATGGCGTCCGATACGTGCTGCGGGTTGAAAGACGGTTCATTCTGCGGAAGTTCGTAGCTGCCGTAATTTTCATCCGTAGGAACCATGATGTCAACATCGGGATAATCATCCGCAAGTGCTGCGGAAGGAATAAACAGCATGATTCCGGCTGAGAAAACGAGTATGGTTAGCAGGTAAAAGTATGTTTTCACGATACGCTCCTCGGAAAAATATTCAAAGAATAATGCCCCCACAATATTGCGATTAAATCCGGTACCCGGAGGTTCATGGTTCCGGGAAAAATTCTTTACCTGTAATACAATATTATCGCCTGAATAATTATATCATGGATATGTGGAATTGGGATTGGCCAGCTCATGGAATAAAAAATCTACCGCTGGAAGCGATAGACACGAGTAACGAATCCAGGATGGAATCGACACCTATGCGGGATCGATTGCGGGTGGCATGTCCTTGGGGCGATCGTGTATTCTCTCGCCCTCGAGGGTTTTCGAGCCCTTTTCGTGCTCTTCGATCAATTGCTTCTCCTTGTCGTCAAACAGCCCCGATTCCTTTTCCTTGAATAATTTGGGCTGGTCTTCAAGGATTGCGATGAGCTCGTCGCCCTCCATGTCCTGGACTTCGAGAAGCCGCCTGGTGACCGCTTCAAGTTTATCCTTGTGTTCGGTCATGATGCGCGTAACATCGCGATGGGCTTCCTCGACAATGCGGTGGACTTCCTTGTCGATCTCATAAGCAATTTTTTCGGAGTAATTTCTTTCTTCATGGAAATCGCGCCCGAGGAATATGGCACCTGTTTTCTTGCCGAAAGTGATAGGACCGAGTTTTTCGGACATACCGAACTCGGTGACCATTCGCCTTGCCAGGTCAGTTACCTTGTTCAGGTCGTCGTGAGCACCTGTAGAAACTTCGGCAAACATTACTTCCTCGGCAACCCGTCCGCCGAGGGCGATTTTCATTTTATTGACCAGGTCTCTCTGAGTTGTCATGTAACGGTCTTCCAGGGGAAGCTGGAGGGTATAGCCAAGAGCCATACCTCGAGGAAGGATGCTGATTTTATGCACAGGATCCTTGTCACCCAGGTAATACGGAATGACAGCGTGGCCAGCTTCGTGAAACGCCAGGCGTTCCTGTTCGTCCGGAGAAATGATCCGGCTTCGACGCTGAGGTCCGGCAACTACACGCTCTGTAGCTTCCTCGAAATGTTCCATTCTTACCCGCTTTTCATTTTTTCGGGCAGCGAGAATGGCCGCTTCGTTCGACAGATTCTTGATGTCGGAACCGGTGAAGCCGGGTGTGCGCCGTGCGATGATCCCGAGGTCGACGTCTTCATCAAGAGGAATTTCCCTTGAATGAATAACCAGGATTTTTTCGCGGCCTTTGATGTCCGGTCTGTCGACAACAATGCGACGGTCGAAACGTCCGGGACGGAGCAAAGCGGGGTCGAGGATATCGGGACGGTTGGTGGCAGCGACCATTATTACGCCCGCATTGGGATCGAACCCGTCCATTTCAACAAGCAGAGCGTTGAGGGTCTGCTCTCGCTCATCGTGACCACCACCGAGTCCAGCGCCACGCTGCCGTCCGACAGCGTCGATCTCATCTACGAACACAATTGATGGGGCGTGTTTTTTCGCCTGCTCAAACAGGTCGCGAACACGGCTCGCGCCAACACCTACAAACATCTCCACAAAGTCAGAGCCGCTCATGTGGAAGAACGGGACGCCAGCTTCGCCTGCAATGGCTCTCGCGAGGAGGGTTTTACCACATCCGGGAGGACCTACAAGTAAAACGCCTTTCGGGATCTTGGCTCCGAGGGCGATGAATTTCTTTCTTTCCTTGAGGAATTCGACAACTTCCTCAAGTTCCTCGACAGCTTCGTCGACACCGGCGACGTCTTTAAATTTCACCTGAGGGCGATTTTCAGTGAGCATTTTCGCCTTCGATTTTCCGAAGCTGAATGCCTGTCCACCGGACGCCTGAGCCTGGCGGTACAGGAAGAAGTACAAGAGTCCGAACAGGGCAAGGGGGATGATCAATAAAAGAAGTGGTGAAAGCGCTTGGAGAATGAGTGGCGGACTTTTTACCACAATATCGATGTCCTGGGCGGTCAAACGGGTAACGAGTGTTTCTTCCCAACCCCTGGGAAAGCGGGTGCGGAAATTTTTCGGAAGGCTTTCGGTCGATGAAAGCGCTTCGCCGATAATGATTCCTTCATCTTCACGAATCTCAACAGACTTGAGCTGGGTATAACCAAGGTCGCCATCGATGGCTGCCTCAAATTTGCTGAAAGGAACTTCCTCTATTTTTGCCTGGCTTGTCCAGAAAGTGTATATCAGAGCAAGCCCGAGAAGGATCGCAATGACTGAAAATGAATTCCAACGTGATGCTCTCATAATTTAAAGGTGGCTACAGGGAGCCATGTTTCTCCATTATTAACTGATGACGTACATCTCAAAATAGTTCACTAAAAATATAACGAGTTACAAGCAGGAAAGTTTATCATGTCATGCCACTATCCGCCACCGTAGGGGACATTTCTACATAGCCGGAAAGGGGACATTTCTACTTTGCCTTGACAGGGGAAAAAATAATCCCGCCTGGATAGCAGGATTTTGAGGTCTTATGGCGCGCCCGGAAGGATTCGAACCCTCAACCTACAGATCCGAAGTCTGTTGCTCTATCCAGTTGAGCTACGAGCGCCTGAATACGTTTATAAAAATCTGGCGCGCCAGACAGGACTCGAACCTGTGACCCACAGCTTAGAAGGCTGTTGCTCTATCCTACTGAGCTACTGGCGCGCGCTTTATATGACCTTCAATCCGAAAGCGACAGGAACACCATCGACTTTTGCGTCGGCTCTATGCTCAAGTCCATCGGAAGATTCCAATTTTAACTCATTCGCGAGAGTCTCGCGACGGATATAATCCTCATGTTGCCCGACCGCGTCAAGTACCTCCCTGTTATCTGTGCCGATATACGCGTCGATCTTGGCGGTGTAATCCAGATCTGCCGTTTTCCTGAGTCCCTGAACGTGGTGAATAATCTCTCTGGCTATTCCCTCGCTCAGCAAATCACCGGTCAGTTCCGTTTTGAGAACGATAGCGAGAGTGGAACCAGACGCTGCCGCGTATCCTTCCTTGCTGTCCATTGTGACAGATACTTCCTCGTCGGTGAAGGTCGTCGATTTGCCGTTTATATCGACTGTACAGGTCTTGCCCGATTCAAGCGACGTCTGGATTGCCTTGGCCTGGTCATCGGTCAGGTTGCCAAACGCGGACTTGACCAGCGGCATATTTCTTCCGAACCTTGGCCCCAGAAGCGAGAAATTCGGAGTGATCGTGTATTTCACAAAATCCGACTGATTGCCGGTAAATGTCAGGGCTTTGATATTTAACTCATCCAGAATTACGTCCTTCTGATTTTCCGCCCATGTTTTATGTGCGGGATTATCCGTAACGACAATTAATTCGGATAACGGCTGTCGTACCCTGATCTTCGATTCTTTTCGCGCCGAACGCCCAAGCTTCGCGATCTCCATTGCGAGGGCAACTTCCTGCTCGAGTTCGTCGTTGAGCCATTTCTCTTCGACACCAGGATATGATTCCAGATGGACACTTTCTTTTGCGTCGGATAAATGTCCGACCCCCAGGTTCTGGTAGATCTCTTCAGAGATAAAGGGAGTGAACGGCGCGAGCGCTTTCGACAATGTCACAAGGCAATTGAAAAGCACACTGTAGGCCGCCCATTTGTCGGTATCTTTATCCGCACGCCAGAATCTCTCGCGGCTCCGGCGTACATACCAGTTGGAAAGCGCGTCGACAAAGCTCTCCAGGGCTTTCGCCGAACTAAGGACATCATAATGATCAAGCGCGAACCTGACATCCTTTATCGTATGATTCAGTTTCGCGAGAATCCATTTATCGAGGGGAGAGTAAACGTCCGGATTATCCTTTACCTCCAGTGGATCATACCCATCGATATTCGCGTAGATTGTGAAGAACTGGTACACGTTTCTCAACGTCAGCAAAAATCTGCGCTGGACATCCCTGACACTTTCTTCCGTAAATCGCACACCAACCCACGGATCAACATTGCCGTAAAAATTCCACCGTAGCGCGTCCGCGCCCTGGTTCTGCAGAATTTGTGTCGGCTCGATATATCCGCCACGGGATTTTGACATTTTCAAGCCATCGTCATCTAGGATCAGGCCGAGGCATATGCACCTCTTATAGGAAAGTCCCCAGTCCCTGAATGGTTTCAAGTCTTCATCGTCGGGGAATTTTTTCGACGCTGCGTGCAGAAGTCCAGCGACTGCGTGCAGTGTGTAAAACCATCCACGTGTCTGGTCCTGCGCTTCCGAAATGAAGTCGCACGGGTACCAGGGGATAAATTCTTCCCTGAATTCGAACGGGTAATGCCACTGGGCGACCGGCATGGAGCCTGAATCGAACCATGTGTCCGCGACTTCGGGTACCCGGTGCATGGTTCCGCCGCACTCACTGCATTTCAGAGTGTACTGGTCGATTCCCGGACGGTGCAGCTCAACATCGTCGGGGACATTTTCATTGGCACGCTCTTTCAGTTCAGCGATGCTCCCGACAACATCGTTGTGGTTACACCCGTCGCAGACCCAGATGGGAAGAGGGGTGCCCCAGTACCGGTTACGGCTGATCGCCCAGTCGATATTATTTTCAAGGAATTTCCCGAAACGTCCTTCCTTAATGGTCTCGGGATACCATTCGATCTTTCGATTTTCCTCGACCAGTGTGTTCCTGATCTCAGTGGTCTTTAAAAACCAGCTCTCACGCGCAAAGTACATCAATGGTGATTTGCATCGCCAGCAGTGTGGGTACGCGTGGGTATATTCCTTGACTTTGAACAAAAGGCACCGGTCTTTAAGGTCAAGCAGGATTGGTTCATCCGCTTCCTTGAAATATTTTCCCGCTACCATTTCAGGCGCGTCATCGGATACAAATCCCGATTCACCGGCAACCTGAAGCATGTCGAGATCGTTAGCCCGGCCCGACAGGTAGTCGTCCTCGCCGTAGCCGGGAGCGATATGGACAATTCCGGAGCCGTCTTCCAGGCTAACGAAATCAGCCATTATGACCCGGTAATTATTCTCGAGATATTTTTCGAATGGATAAAGGGGCACGTACTTTTTGCCCTCGAAATCCTTTCCGGATTTTTCATCGATTATATTCGCCGTATCGTACCTGTCGCCGAATACATCTCGCGCAAGCGATTTCGCAAGAATATATTTTTTATCCTTGTACTGGTACGTGATGTACTCATATTCAGGACCCATCGCGAGAGCAAGGTTGGATAACAGCGTCCACGGGGTTGTCGTCCATGCAAGGAAATATGTGTCATTGTCATCAACCGACTGAAACAATACAAAAACAGATGGTTCAGTCACATCGACATATCCCTGCGCGACCTCGTGGCTTGACAGAGGGGTACCGCACCGGTTGCAGAAGGGGACAGTTTTATGTCCGCGGACCAGCAGTCCTGCGCGATGGATCTGCTTGAAGATCCACCAGAGCGATTCGATGTATTCATTTCTGTAGGTGACGTAGGGATTGTCCAGGTCGATCCAGAACCCGATCTGGCGGGTGATGTCTTCCCAGTCGGCAAGGTATTTCCATACTGATTTTTTGCATTCCCCTATGAATTTCTCGACTCCATATTTTTCGATGTCGCCCTTGGAATTCAGTCCGAGCGCCTTTTCGACCTCGATTTCCACCGGAAGCCCGTGGGTATCCCATCCGGCTTTTCGCTCTACGAAGTGCCCTGTCATGGTTTTATACCGCGGGAAGAGGTCCTTGATCACGCGCGTGAGGATATGGCCGGGATGCGGACGCCCGTTCGCGGTCGGGGGTCCTTCGTAGAACACCCAGCGGGGATGGCCCTTCGATGCTTCGAGTGTCTTATCGAAAATTTTATTTTGATCCCAGAATTTCCGAACGAGTGATTCAAGTTCCGGGATAGATGCCTGCATCGGTTTTTGAAATGTCATAGTTTCGACCTTGTCCATGTTATTAATCCTATCGAATCGGCATTAATACTATCGTTAATCGGTGTTAATGAGTTTTCAATGAAGCAATAAAAAATCCTCCGGGTCCCGGAGGTTCGTACGCATGAGCATATGGGGACCCTGAGCTTCAGTCCGATAATCTGATAATTCTCCCTATAATGATGATGTTACTCATGTGACTTTATCCTGTAGCGAAGCTTATATGCCACAATCGGGATAAAAATTCAAGTGCGGCGGTGAAAAATCGATATATACCCATGATACAGCTTTGTACAGGTTTTCGTTAATTAGTTTCCATTACAGCCTTAAATATTTGCGGCATTGAAACTGATTCACCTGATGTGATAGAATTCTTACTCGGATCGAGGAACATTAGACTAGAGGCGTGTGGCTGGTAAACTGATGTCACAAAAAATTGTAGATTCAAACCTTGAAAGACTCAGGCGTTACATAGCGGAAGAGGCGAAGCGGCTGGGCAAAAATGGAGCGGGGATTGTTCATCAGGTCGATCTGGACAAGGTGGAGAACGAGGCAGTTAGCATGCCTCCCATCAAGATGCCGGATCCCCTTGAACGGGATCTCGACCTTCTGTTTGGACCCAACGGCAACAGCAAGAAAGTCAGTTAGGTTCATCGGGCAGGGAATAACAAATAGTAAAAACCCGGTGGTATGAGACAAAGTAACAAACAAAAACGCAGTTCCTTGAATCCCGGCCCCCGTGGCTGGGAAGACTGGCAGCGTTACGTACAGAAGGAAAAACAGCGCCTTCTGCATAAGTCCGGAAAACGGGTAGTTGAAGTCGATACCGCGGTGCACCAGCCTCCAGCTCCCCAGATGGAAGATCTCGAAAGTCACGATGAGCATGACGGAATCGAGCTCAGCAGTCCGCGCCGCCCTCCCGTACCGGGTGTCCCGAGGGAAGAAGCGTTGCAGGTAAGCGACGATCTGATCGGCAGGACCGTAAAACCGTTTACGGTTAACGATTACCGGAGAATCAAGCCGCTTACAGGTTCGGACCTTTTCGATGAAGCTACGGAGGATGATGAACCCCCGACCGCGTCTCTGGTTCCGGAGATGGTGCTCGGAGACCTCGACGATGCAGATGACGAGATCGAGGACATTAAG
>DASWIV010000259.1:0-3973 GCA_036397475.1 bacterium | reverse complement strand
TGAGACGCTCGATGACCGGCTTATGCAGCATCATCTCTTCGGTCACAAGTGAGAACCCGAGCGCGTCAGGCCGGTATTTTTCAATCGCGTCGTAGAAGACCTGGATATCGTCATCCGATGACGACTCCGCCCATACGTAGTGGCCTTCCATTCCACGTTCCCTCAGCCACGCAGTCAGTGCCATAACAGCCAGTTTGTGCGGCATCAGGTCGAACGATCGCTGGAGCCCGTAGGCAGCCGCCAGGTACGGCGAATAGCCTGGACGGACTATGGAAAGGAACAATATAGTGGGTTTATCTGACATGTAACCGTGGTTAAATGTTAACTTCTTGAATACCCGGTAATTATATCATCGATATGGGAATGTTGGAAATGGGGTTTAACTCCGATTGCGGGTACGGGTACCATTGGAACGATGGTGAACCGACCGGCGAGACGCCAATGGTCCGTTCTTGAATAAAATCGGTTTAACCCTTATGCTTTAGTCATATAAAGTTAATGGATGTTAAATTATGAAACTATTAAGAGTTCTAATAACCTTACTGCTGATCGCGGGATGTTCGGGTGGGAATGCTGTCCTGACGGAGGTAAGCGAGCCGAATAATCCCCAGATATCCGGGACTTCACGCCCATTACTTGGATATTACCTTCTGGAATTCGGTACTCAAGATGGTTCCATCGAAGTGATCCCTGTTAGAAATTCAGAATTTCATGTCAATGTAACCGGGCTACTCAACACGACAATGGGAATCGGTGCGATACCGGTGCCTTCGGAAGCCGATCCGCCAAGCGGAAAATTCGCATTTGATATTACGATAACGCATCCACTCGGTTCCGCCGATCAATTCTCAGGTTTTGATGTACGCGGAATTCTTATCGCTCCCGGATCTTTAAATATTGGACCACTGGTATTTTCAGATATTGGTGAAACGCGGCTTTTGAACGCGGATGGGTTCACCCGATGGTGGAATCCGACAGAATTTACTTCACCCGGAATGTTCGGGTATACCAATGGCAACCTGGCTGCCGGATCGGTCCTGAATCTGACTGCGACAATTAATCCCTACAAGTATTTTGCAGATGTCATCGGCGCAACAGATTCACTTTCCCCTGTAACGGGCGAGCCGTTGGACTCATCCAACGGACGAGGGGTGTTTAAGGCGGAATCTTCCAACACCAGGAGATACACCATCCAGTTCGAAATGGACCCCGGTCCGAAAGTGGTTTATGGCTATGCAGTGGACGCATCATGGGCTCCTGCAACCGTCAAACCACCGACAGATATTCCAAATGATTTTCCAATTGAAGCAAATTCACCCGAGCCATACAGGATCGCCATAGCCCCTACCCTGAACACGCTTTACTACGACACCGAAACAGGCGACTCCGGCGGACTTCTAAGATTGCAGATTAATGCTTATGACTGGCAGGGACAGATGGCGGGAGATATCGCAGGAGAGGTAGACACAGTACGGGTATTTTCGCCGGATTTATTTGCAAGCGGCGTAAACGCTGCATTTCTTGATGAAACATCCACTGCGGCAAGATACACAGTCGATCTGTACGGGACTGCCGATCCGACACATGCGGGTAATTCAATACTTGCTGTGCGGGTTGGATCTGTTGATGGACCGAATTACCAGCAGGGGTTTGGTGCAGCGCCTGACGCGAATGTATCAGCGTGGCATGCGATATCGGTCGATATTGATGATCCAGAATGCATTGAGGATATTAATAATTCACTTGCTGAAGCGATTGATATAACTCTGGATGAGCAGATAATTTCTCAGGTATGCAAGGCAACTGATTCACGAGACTGGTATAAATTCTCAATATCGGAGCCAAGTATTCTTGAGGGAAGCTTCTCACTTTTATGCAGTGTCGAGCCTGTGAAACTGGGGCTTTACGATAGCGATGAAATTTTGATCGATGAGGCGAGTGTAGCGGGAGGAATAGCCAACCTCGATGTATCCGGAATGAAGTTAGCTCCGGGAAATTATTTTTTAAGAGTTTTTACACAGAACGAATTCGAAATCGCGCCGTATGTTATCGAGAACGATATTGAAGTTACTGACGTCACGCCTGTTAATCCGGTAGAGGTTACCCCGCGAGGATTGTACATGAACGCAGCTACAGGATTTGTATACGACAATTACCTGATCATGTTCCAGAGTAAGTATGTATGGATATTCGATATAACAGATAAAGCCAGTCCCGAGTTTCTTACCGAGTACCATATAGAAAATAAAACAAATGAAGACGGTGCTGCACTCGTGTGGCCTTACCTGTTTTTCGTGCATTTGGGATATGACGATATCCTGATGGATATTTCCGCTCTCGATCTGACAGACCCCCTGCATCCGACTGAAATTAACGGACTTGTCGATGCACCGTTTCAATTAATCGATGTCGCTGCAGATTCAGACTATGTATACATGCTTACAAGGGAAGATGGCACGACGCACCATCTGACAATTTATTCATATGAAACCGATCCGCTTGATCTGACATATGAAGCGACAGAACAGCTAAATTATTCAGCCAAAAGGGTAGATGTGCTTTCTCCAGGGACAAATGATGTTCATGCCGTTATCACAGCACTTGATACTGTCGCTACATATGATATTTCTGACCTGCAGAATATTACAATGGAAGGATGGGAAGTTCAGGGTGCTGAAATCGAAGACCTTGAAATTTACGGCGATTATATCCTTGCATCCCACTACAGTGGTGGCGATACTTACTTCACAATATATGAACAGGACGTATTCAACCTAAACCTTGTTGGCTCAACATCATTCACCGGACTTTATTATGGAATGGGCGCAAAGAATGGAATAGCTTCATTTACAGGGCCTGGTATACTGGTAACTGTAGATATATCAACTATTAACGCTCCTTCGCATGCAGGCACAGCATTTTACAGGAGCCATGGCACGGATGTAGTTTCAGTTGATGGCTATGCTTACGCCTGTGCGTCCAATGATGGAATGACGACCTTTGATATTCAGGCACCGATCAATCCTGCAATAACAGATAAATATCTTGCCCTGGGACTACCGTTTGATTCATTAATTATTGGGGATTATCTCTACGCGACAAACCTGGTAACAAATTCCACGACTTATTTAAAGGTAATCGATATTTCGAATCCCGAAACCGCGTCTGTCGTTGCTGAACTCCACCTTCCCGATGGTGGAACGTTCATGGATCATACCGGTAACCTGATAGCTCTCGGTGGAGATAATTCATCACTGTATATGATCGATGTGAGTGACCCATTGAATCCCGTGATTACAGACGAACATGGGATGGCAGGGACAATTACAGATGTCGCAATTAACGGAAATTTTGCGTATCTCACAACAAATCTTACAAATGTCCAGGTTTTCGATTTCTCCGATCCGTCGAGTTTAATCGATTGGGGGATGACAGGCACCGACACCATTAGAACTTTTATGGAATCTGCACAGGACCACCTGTATATGGGCGGAGGATTCAGTATGACTACCTGGTCCCTTGGCAATCCGGCAGTACCGGTAATGGAAGATACTTACAATTCAACTGAACCATCCGTAAATCAGTCGAAAGCAATCGGAGACCTGTTATATTCAGCATCGCAAGGACTATTTGAAATATTCGATATCGGAGATGACCCGTCGCATCCGAACCTCATAGGATCAGTCGCCCTTCCCAACGACAGTAATTATATTGCAGTGGATGAATTCTTCACATATCTCGGAAACTTATTTGCAACCGGTTCTCCCATGATAATGTCCACCCTTGATCCGGTGAATCCAACCCTGGTTCACGAATTCGCCGATTACCATTATCCAGTTTCATTAACGATTATTGTTAATGATGGATATTTATATGTAGGGACATCGGAAGGGATCAGAATCTACGATCTCTATTGATCTGCAGCCAGGGAACTTTTTTGTTCCGGTTTACGTCTTAATAATCGGTAATTAAC
>DASWIV010000258.1:0-8088 GCA_036397475.1 bacterium | reverse complement strand
CGAGCGGTGATCAGAATTCCGCACTAAGGAAATTTGAATCAATGGACCTTAATGGCAAAAATTGCCTCGTGACAGGTGGTTGCAGAGGCATTGGGAAAAGCATCGCGATTTCAATGGCTGATGCCGGATCGAATGTCGCGGTTATCGATAATTCTTCCGATGATTCAACCGAATCCATCGTATCGGAAATTGAGAAAATCGGCGGCAGGTCTCGATTCTACCGGGCAGATGTCAGATCTTATTCGGATGCCGAAAAAATAGTAAAAGAGATCGTTGATGATTTTGGATCAATCGATATTCTTGTCTGCAATGCCGGAATTAATCGCGACGGAGTTGTCTGGAAAATGACCGAGGAACAATGGGACGAGGTGATCGACGTAAACCTGAAAGGCTGCTTCAATTATATTCGGGCGGTTTCCCCATTCCTGAAGGATCAGAATCATGGAAGAATTATCACCATTACATCCATAAACGGATTACGGGGAAAATTCGGGCAATCGAATTATGCTGCATCCAAGGCAGGAATTACAGGACTCACAAAATCCGTCGCTAAAGAACTGGGAAAATACAATGTTACCGTAAATGCAATCGCTCCCGGAATGATACTTACCGACTTTACAAAAAAGCTCGACGATAAGTGGATCGAAATGGCGAAAAACGAAACAGTCCTTGGCAAACTCGGCACCGGGCAGGATGTAGCGAACCTGGCGGTATTTCTCGCTTCCGATCTGGCGGGTCACATTACCGGACAGGTGATCCCGGTCGATGGCGGACAATACATCTGATTCATAAACATGATTCGGAGATAATAATGGCAGAAGATTTAATCCTACTTGACCGATCTGAAGAAAATAAACATGTTGCCGTACTCACCCTTAACAGGCCCGACGCCGGTAATGCCTTGAACACCCCGATGCTAAGGCAATTCGCCAATGCGCTGGACCTGGTCGACAGGGATTCCGATATCCGGGTTTTGATCATGCGGTCAAATGGCAACGCTTCAAGTTTCGGCGCGGATGTCAATGAGCTGGTCATCGAGAATGAGGACGGCTATTCACACATTTCAAAATCCGACGCGGAGACTCATGTCAACGACGGACGGATTGTCGCCGGAAAATTGTTTAACCTGAGAGTTCCCGTGATAGGAATTATCCACGGTTACTGCCTTGGTGGCGGAGCGGAATTTTATACGCTGTGCGATGTCCTGTACGGAGCGTCGGGAGGAAAAGAGGAAGGCGGAATGATGTACGGATTTCCGGAACCGAGTATTGGAGTTATGGCCGGATGGATGGGT
This sequence comes from bacterium, assembly GCA_036397475.1. Taxonomy (GTDB): domain Bacteria; phylum JAJVIF01; class JAJVIF01; order JAPKYR01; family JAPKYR01; genus DASWIV01. The sequence continues at coordinate 6,794 of DASWIV010000258.1, read as the reverse complement.
CCGGAAACACTTATAAAAAAGATCGGCGCCGGTAATGCGAGAGATATTTTATTCAGTTGCAGGTTTATCGACGGAAATGAAGCGCTTTCCATGGGAGTTGTTCAAGCGCTTTATCCAAAAGAGGAATTATTTGAAAGGGCTATGAAATGGGCTGGGAAAGTAGCATCGAACGCTCCCTTTGCAATCGAATCCACCCGTAAAGTTATCAACAATGTGCTTTTTCCCGACCACGACTCGGTACTTAACATGACCGGATCCGAATGTGCGGGAAACATTTTGACTACTGACTTCCTTAATGGCGCGAAAAAAGTCCTCACGCGCTCAAAGGAACAGCCGGATTACGAGAGAAAGTAAATATTAAATTTTAAATTATCACCCATTGGACCTTGACCATGGGTTAAATTCCTGATATATTAAAATAATACCGACTGGTAGGTATTTATTCAAAGCCATGACTTACGTTAAGTCCGAAATTACAATCAACAATATCCTCTCCGCCGCCGGGAGTCTCTTCATTGAAAGGAACTACGCCGATGTCACAATGGAGGAAATCGCTGAACGCTGCAGCATGACCAAAGGCGCTCTTTACTATCATTTTTCCAGCAAAGAAGAACTATACATGGAAATGATGCTGTCATTTCTCACCGACCTGAGAGATCTTTTGAATAACGCGATTGATTCCCCCGGCGATTCCCGTACACGCCTTCGGTACCTCACCGAAGCTTTTTTCGACCTGCCCTATGATCAGCGGGAGCTTATCCAGTTGGTCCGGAGGGATATAAATATATTTAACGAACCGTCTCGCACGAAGTTGATAAAAGCGTACCAGTCTTCACTACCCGAAATAATCGAGGAAGTGATTATCACGGGGATAAAGTCCGGTGAAATTCGTAAGCACGACTCCCGCCTGTTATCGTGGCAGTTTGTTGCGATTGTTGAAGTTATCCTGAGCCCCTATTCTTCAAGTTTTTTCAAAGCCACCAAACACAAACTCGATTATGTCCTGGACAATTTTTTCCATGGGGCAGGAACCTCTGAAAATGGAGGAAAGAGATGAGCCTGACAGTTTTCGACCAATGGAAAGATCAGCCACTCGAAGAGATCCTTTACCTCTGCAGGGATGCGGTGGAAGATCCCGATTACAATATGGTCAAAAGGTGGCGAGAATCCGGCAAAAAGGTCGTCGGACATTTCCAGGTTTATTTCCCCGAGGAAATTGTTCACGCCGCCGGTATGCTTCCATTCAAACTACGTGGGGCGCCGGTCGAGACAAACCGGGCCGACTCACACTTCGGATCTTATCTCTGCTCAATTTTAAAAACATCCTTCGAACTTGTTCTTTCAGGAAAAATTGAGCTCGATATGTTCGTCTCCCATCCGATCTGCGACGCCGCTCGCAATCTTGCTGCTATCTGGGGACGAAATTTCGATTATCCCTGCCAGATCCTTTATCTTCCCCAGAATCCGAACAGCGCAGGGTCAATTAAGTATTTAAAAGGTGAATACGGGAGGCTTAAATTGACAGTCGAGGAAGTGGCGGAATGCGAAATAACCGATGATTCCCTCCGCAATTCGATCAAGGTATTCAATGAAAATCGACAGCTGATCAGGCAGCTCTATGACATCAAACGCGAGTCCCCGTGGCAGATTGAGGCGGAGGACGCATATTGCCTGCATGCGATCGGGGGCATGATCCCGAGGGAAGAACATAACGACCTTTTAAGGACGGCAATTGGCCTCTTAAAAGAACATCAGGCTAAAAAACTGGATCGAATAAGAGTGGTATTCGAAGGCGGTTTCTGCGAACAGCCTCCACTTGATCTGATCAGAATGCTCGGACGCACATGTTATCTTGTCGATGACGATTTCATGGTTGGACTTCGATATATTACCGGTGAGGTAGCTGTTGGTGACGATCCGCTGCATTCACTGGCGGAAGCCTACATTGAAAATTCCACATACAGCCCGGTGCAGCACGATGACCGTAAGCCTAAGGAAGAGATGCTCCTGAAAAAAATACACGACGCCAACGCTGACGCTGTTATTATCGCGGCCGCGAAAATGTGCGAACCGGGCCTCGAAGAACAGGTTACTTATATCTACGCTCTCGATGAGAAGAAAATTCCATACTTCGTAACCGAGTTTGAGGAAAACATGACGTCATTCGAAAACCTTGAACTGCAGGTCGAAACATTTCTGGAGAATCTCCTATTTGCATGAGCTAGCCAGTCTACGGAGGATAAATTGATGGATGGATCAGCACAGACAGAAAGCATAGTTGGAAGAGGAAACCGTGATGGCGCTAATCTCTTCCGCGACTGGTATGAGGAACTGGGAAGAACCGCTGACAATGACGGGCAGGCTGCCTATGTGTTTGTTATGGGAAGCCTGAATGAAATTCTCAAAACCTTCGATCTTCCGGTAGTTTTTCCGGAGATCAATTCACTCCAGACAGCTGTCCGGCGTGTTGCGCATGAATTCCTGGATGAAGCGGAGGATTATGGCTACTCCCCTGACATTTGCGGTTACGTAAAAGCCGATGTCGCGATGCAGCTACGTGGAAGAAAACATCCAATGGGAAATATCCCCAAACCCGCGATCGCGGTCCTCACAAATGCCTGCAACACGTACATAAAATGGGGAGAGATCTGGGAACGAATGTACAAAATACCCGTTATAACTCTCGATGTCCCCGGAACCCGTCAGGCTGGAGGGCAGACATGGTCCGGCGATTCCGCGTTTGAGAATGACCGTCTCTATGTCGAAGCCCAACTGAGGGAACTTATTCTAACGTGTGACAAAGTCACAGGCAAAAAATTCGATATCGATAAACTGAGGGCTATACTTGGCTACGCAAACACCCTGAGCGCGGAATGGCAGAAAGTACTGAATCTCAACAAGTCCAGACCATCGCTTTTCAATGCCCTTACAGATGGAACCATTTATCTGGGTGTAGCTAACGGATTCCGCGGGTCGGAAGAAGGCGCTAAGTATTTTTCCGACCTAGTCGCGGAGATGGAATACAAAGCTGAACACAAGATCGGTACATTGACGGAAGAAAAATTCCGCCTTACTTTTGTCGGTGTTCCCTGCTACCCAATTTTCAGGCGTTTCAACGAAATGTTCTCCGAATGGGGCGGAACATTCGTCCATTCCACATATCTGATGTTCGCCTCCGGTGGCGCTAACAGGGGATTCCAGTACGATGTGTCCCGTCCTATCGAAAGCCTCGCGGAAGGACTTCTCTTAAGTGTCCGTGACGCAATGGACTCGATGTTTTACCAGGAAAAAGCTCTCGACGAGATGATCGCCGATTTTCACATCGACGGTATTGTCTACCACCCGATAAAAAGCTGCCGTACAGTTTCCACCGGACTCGCCGACAGCCGCAGGTACATGCTCGAGAACAGGGATGTGTACAGCCTGTTCATCGAATCCGACATGATGGATCGACGGGTAGTATCCGAAGCACAGATGAAAAACAGAATCGATGCATTTTTCGAAGGCCTGAATTCGAGGAGAATGCAGGCAAAATTCAACTCCTGAGAGGTGGCTCATGCCATACGCTGCAGGCGTCGACGTAGGTTCGACTCAAACAAAAGCTGTAATTATCAATGAGAAACAGGAAATCGTGAGCAGGGCGCTCATCGATACCGGCGCGAACGTTGTCCAGGCGGCTGAAAATTCGTTCCACCAGGCGCTCGATGGAAGCCGTCTTAATGACGATGAGGTCGAATACATCATCGGCACCGGCTATGGAAGATACCGGATAACATTCGGCAACAACCAGGTCACCGAGATTAGCTGCCACGGACGTGGTGCTGTCCACATGTTTCCCGAAACTCAAACCGTCATCGATATGGGAGGTCAGGATACCAAGGCGATTCGCGTAAATAATCGCGGCGAAATCATCGACTTCTGTATGAACGACAAATGCGCGGCTGGAACCGGGCGTTTCCTTGGCGCTGCTGCAAAGGCACTCGACATCGAACTCGACGACTTAGGTCCAACAGCCCTGAAATTCAGTAAACCGGTAAGAATCAGCACAACCTGTACTGTCTTTGCCGAATCGGAAGTTCTGTCATGGCTTGGCAAAGGCAAAAAAATTGAGGATATCCTCTGGGGTGTCCACCAGTCGATTGCAAGCCGCTCGATCAGCCTGCTCAGAAGGGTTGGCATCAAGGATCAGATCACATTTACCGGCGGAGTAACCCGTAATACGGCAATGATAAAGGCACTTGAGGATAAACTTGAGACAAAACTGAACGTAAGCGACGACTCACATTACATGGGTGCACTGGGAGCCGCATTGTTTGCACTCGATTACATCCGGGCAAGCCGAGCTCCACACGATACTCAGGAGGTAACAACATGACAATAACAGCCGGAATCGATGTCGGCTCGACATACACCAAGGTCGTTCTTCTCAACGACAATCACCAGATATTAAGCAGGGAATTGAGTCCGACCGGATTCAACCTCTCTAAAGTATCCCGGGTTACTTTTGAAGGTTGTATTGAATCCGCCGGATTAAATAAGGAAGACGTGGAATATGTAATTTCCACAGGAATGGGGCGCCACCAGGTAGATTTCAGGGACACCCAGGTGACTGATTTAACTGCGGGCGCGCGGGGATCGTCTCATTTATTCCCAAACACAAAAACCGTCCTGGATGTCGGCGGGCAGACTATGAAATCCAGCCGCCTCGACGATTCCGCCAAAGTGCTGTCTTTCAGGCTGAATGACAAATGCGCCGCAGGCACAGGAGCTTTCATAGAAAAAACCGCGCACTACATGGGCTACACGACCGGCGAAATTGAGCCGCTGATAATTACATCCAAAAATCCGGTGACAATTTCCGGTGTTTGTGCAGTATTCGCCGAATCCGAAGTGATCAATCATTTGTCTCTGGGATCGGCTCCCGCGGATATCATGCAGGGCTCCATTGAATCACTTGTTGGAAGGTGCGTCCAGCTGATGAAAAGAGTGAAGGGCGAGCCTGAATTTACCCTGGTAGGTGGAATTTTAAGGTTCAGTACTTTCGCGACCGCGGTACGTGCGGAGCTTGGACAGGACGTCAATGTCCCCGATGAATCCCTTGTGCAGTTCACATCCGCACTGGGTGCAGCCAGCCTTGGTCAGCGACGTATTGAAAAGATCCGTAGTGGTGAGAAAATTATCAGTTTGCCTTCCTGAATTAATTTACTCAAATTTCAACAGAAAAGCGGATACTCCATTTGACGATCTCTGCTCCAGCTCTGTTCCGGGATCGAAATCCACAGTTTCACTGAATGAACCCAGTACGTAGATCTCCCCTGATTATTTCATGATTCAAATCAAATCGGTGATATAATCCATCTAATATATAAAGCGCTGTATGTCACTGCTACCCACATTCGAGAGTGCTGACTCGGAGGTCTTAAAATGAAAAACCTGATCGGTCCTGTCCTGTTATTCGTGATCGCGATTGGTTTTATTTCCGGATGCGGATCCGGCAATTCACCTGTCGCACCGGATAATACCGGTAACGAGAAGTTATCGGTGATTTCACCGGTATCTCGCGGACGTTCGCTGTGGGGTGTCTGGGATTGTTATCTCGATCCTTCAGATAACACCATCCACTCGGTTCCTTTAAGAACCGCGGAATTCACCGCGAATGTCAATAACCTGCTGGAAAGCAAATCCGGTAATTTGATTATCTCCGACCTCGACTTATCGGATCTCCCAACCGAAGGCCTGGTCAACTGCACTGTAAGCCTCCAGCATCCGTTTACGGGACTCGATCAGTACCATGGTTTTGATGTATGGGGTACGTTCATGCACAACGGATCCGGAACCCTTGGTTATGGCGGATTGACATACGGTGCAGCGGACAGCGATACAGACGCGGTCCTCCTGAACGCGGATGGATACACCCGCTGGTTCAATTACGGCGAATTCAACGGTGGAACATTACCACTGTTCGAATTCACCCCCGGAAAACTTGCCTCACTTCCCAATCCGACCGCTACATTGAATGGATTCAAAATCTTCGCCGACGGGCTTCAGGCGGACGACGATTACTATTCATGGATTACGACCGAGCCTGACCTGGACGACCGAGGAATATTCCGGGCCGGCGAATTGAACTCCAGACGCTATGAACTCGAGTTCCCGCTTCCCGGGGGAATACCCGATGTCAAATTCCAGTACGCGGTAATTGCGACATGGGAACCCGGCGATCCGGAACTGACCGGCCAGCCGACCCTTTACGAACCCGACGACTTCCCCCTGAGCGCGAATGTCGACGAACCGTTTTTCATAAAACTGGACACATCAGGCAGTTCCCTCTTCAACGATGGCTCTGCGTCGGGAGGGTCATTCAACGCCAAACTCGAAATTTTCGACTGGAGCGCAATGAAAACATCCGGAGATAGCGTATCGGATGAACTCCAGGGAGTGGTAATTCTGTGTGATACAATCCCCGGAGGCATTTTCACGATCGATTCATCCATGCTCGAATCCATCGCTGTAGAGGGACCTCTGAGCCAGTGGATGGTTGACATCGAAATAACGAACTGCGATCCGCCATTTTCTGAAACAGACGAGGTCTGGATCGTGGCTGAAAGCGCGACTCCAGCCGGACAATCTTATTTCCAGGGATTCCCGACCCAGTATCCTGACGGTGTCAGGGCTGCGTTTAAGCGTGGCGCTGTCGGGATCAGCCAGGTGATACCTGAAAACGTGATAGTCTCCAGCATCAATCCGGATAATGTCCCATTCTGGAGCTATATTGACGACGGAGAGATCAGCGG
>DASWIV010000257.1:0-16108 GCA_036397475.1 bacterium | reverse complement strand
TGAAGGATTTATTGTCTTAAGCGAAAACCTGAGTTTCCGCGCTGAATCCCTTAACCGCCTCGACGGCCAGCCATCGGGTCGTGATGTTACCAGGAGGATGTAAGGCTTATTTTTCACCATATCGCCATGCTCTTGTCGATCGGCAAGTATAATCTATTTCGCCCCGCAGTTGAAAAGATGTGTCAGTGGAATTATCCTGCGTCAAGGTGATGGAAAATGAAGACAGGATTAAATAAAAAATTGATTGTGTTGGCTTTACTGGCCGGCCTGATATCGTTCGGGATCACCGGTTGTCCCGGTAGCGAGCAGCCTGAACAGCAGGCACAGACCAATGAGAATGCCGGGGTCAAGGTGAATATGCCCGATGGCCCTCTGCGGGTCGCATTCGTACCGTCGGTTGAAGAAGGCGAGATATCACTCCAGTTGGAAGAATTCGAGTCAAAATTGTCCGGATTGATAGGCCACGACGTTAAATCCGACATCGTACTTACTTACGCAGCCTGTATCGAGCAGATGGGTGCCGGGCATTTCGACATGGCAATGCTGCCGTCGCTTGCCTATGTACTTGCGCATGATCGGTATGGCATTGAAGTCAAATTGAATGTCGTTCGGGACGGCAAAGCGACATACCGCGGCCAGATTATCACCCGTAACGACAGTGGAATTGAAACACTTGCGGATCTAACGGGACACACTCTCGGATTCACCGACCCCTCAAGCGCATCCGGATACATGTATCCGGTTACGTTGTTGATTCAGAATGGAATCGATCCCGACGCAGATCTTGCAGAAACAGTGTATAAAGGAAGCCATACCGCCGTTGTGTTGTCGGTATTGAACGGGCAGGTCGACGCCGGAGCGTGCTATGACGATGCCAGGACCGGCTTGCTGGACACCGAACCGACGGTTATCGATGATACAAAAATTATCGCCTACACGCCTGATATCCCATCCGACACCGTCAGCCTCAGATCCGACTGTACAGGGGAGTTCTACGATAAGGTTATCGATGCCATGATCGAGTTGAGCAGGGAGGGGAAAGACGGGGTTTTATATAGAATATATGAAATTGAGGAGCTCATCCCGGCCCAGGATTCGGACTATGATCCGATCCGGGAAATGGCGACAACTCTTGGAATCGATCTTGAGGAGGAGATAGATAAGGGATGAGGAAAAATCTGGTGGCGGTGACTGGAATCGAACCAGTGACGCCGCGGGTATGAGCCGCGTGCTCTAACCAGCTGAGCTACACCGCCACAGGGAATGGGATATTATCACCCATTAAATCCTTTATCAAGTTTATTACATTATCGCTGTCCCGCAAGTGGGGAAGGGGAATCAAGGCCGGAAATTTATCCCCCGCAATTAAAATAAATCCATTTTAATAGGTTTTAATGTATAATTTTGGAAAATTGAGTGTTTATGTCTCAAGTAATATTTCCCTCGTCCGATATAAAAAATATGACAAACCACACCGCCGCATATTCACTCATTTCTGACAATTTTCCCGGTGGAAATCTCCGTGGCGAGTCACGTATCGATTGGGAATATGAGGAGTGTACCGAAAGAAACTCCAAGGCGTTTCTCAGATTAGACAGGATAGCGGAAGTTTCCGGGGCTAAGATAGTTGTCCTGGATATGAGCAGATGCCGTTATCTGAGCGTTACCGGCCTTAGAAATATAATGGAATGGCGGAACAGGATGTCAGGACTGGGCATCAGCGTGAGAATTGGAGGATTAATTCCACTCCTCAGGAACGTGTTTACGCTCGCTCGGCTTGACTGGATCCTGGAAAAATAAATACTCATTTCTCTATCGGCCCTTAAAATTAAGGATTCTTCCCACTTTTCCGGCGCGGCTAAAACCGCGTCGTTTCCATTTGAATAATACTATTTCATTTCGTATCATTCTATTATCACTCAGGGCTATGGAGGCTTCGGATGAGGAATATCAGGCTCGCTTTGTCATGTGTAATTTTTCTCACGGCCATAATCGGTTGTTCCGGATCGAATATCGATTCCACTTCACCATCATTAACCGCTGATGAAAATTTCTCAACAGGCGCTGACAACACTCACTTGTGGGGGATGTGGAACGTATATATCAATCCCGATACCGGAACTGCAGACATCATTCCGACCCGTTCGGTTGAGTTTACCGCGAATGTAACCCAGTTCATGCAGCCGCCTGCAAGTCCGACTCACAGGCTTCAGATTAAAATCGATAACGGCCTTACCGATTTCTTGACCGGCTATGTTGTGGTCGATGTGACCTTTATTCATCCGTTTGCCGGACTTGACCAGTACACCGGGTTCGATGTGCGTGGAGTGTTCATGCACGATGGCAGCATTAACGCAGGTCCGGATACATCGAATTTTGTAGCTGGCGAAACCAACGCAAGGCTTTTAAATGCTGATGGATATACCCGCTGGTTCAACATGACGGAATTTACCACCTTCGGTACAATACTTGGCTTTACCGAAGGCAAGCTTGGAACTCCATCGAGCTTCTTCTCAGCCAATGTAAATCCGTATAAATATCTTTGCGATGGATTAGGATCTGAAGATGATTATATTGAGTTTTTTGGAGATCCTGGAAATTCGAATCCACGTGGATTGTTTTCAGCCGGCAGTGCCAACACGCGCCGATATGAATTGCAGTGGTATTCCGATGGCGGCATCCCAACCTATAATTTTCAATATGCCGTAATCGCGAGCTGGGAAGATCCTGCCGTGCCTCCGAACGAACTTAAAGTGCCGGAAAGTTTTGTCATATCGGCTAACTGCCACGAAGCGTACGCGCTCTCGGTAACTGACCTGTCCACGATATATTATGCGGGCCCGGGCGAGTCCGGTGGCGACATCAGGCTGTTGACAAGAATTTTCGATCATCAGGGAGCTGTTTCCAGCGCCGGAGTTGCCGGAGAGATAAATTCCGTCTGGATAGATCCTGTTGAAGGGCCAATATCGTCGGATGCGATCATTTTCCAGGGAGGAGCTCTTGATGCCGCGAAAATATCCGAGGATGAGATGAGCGTGACTTACCTGTTCGAGATAACCGGACAGGATATACCCGAATCTGGATTAGGCTACTCCCGGGTAATGATCGGTGTGGAGAATGTAAATCCGGCTGATTACAACTCAGGATTCCCCGGATTTGCATTCGCCGATAGCCCCCTGACAGCGCTATTTGAATACAATATTCCGATAAGCGATAAATCTCCATTGTCATTGACATCGATCGATCCGGATTCAGGTGCGCTCGATTCCATGTTAACCGGAGTAAATGTCGCGGGCGCAGGCTTCGAGGACGGCATGGATGTATGGCTCAATAGCGTTGATGACCCGTTGATTGAAATTTACGCAACAAATGTGTCTGTGACTGATTCTAATAATCTCACATGTGATTTTTCCCTCGACAGCACCCCGCCAATTGGCGCGATTGAGGGATTCTATGATCTTAAAGCGTCGGTTCCATCGGGTAGTAACGCCACATCCCCAATGGCATTTGAGATATTTGTCTATACAGATCCGATCAACTGGCCGAATCACATGTACAACGTAAATCACACCGCGTACAACCCGACTGCCTCAACCCCGGATCCTGCATCCCTTACCCTGGACTGGTCGTCGCCGGCACCGGGAAATTATAAATATACAACACCGGTAGTTGGAGGGGATAAAATATTTTACCCGTCCGGCGGGACTGTTTACGCCGGTACGACAGCCAGAGTTTACTGCTTCGACTTATTGACAGGCTCCCAGTTATGGAATGCCGGGTTGAATCCTTCGGGTTTTTACACTCGGTTTTTCACCAGCGTCTCATACTATGAGGATTCAGGCGGTAATGAATGGCTGATTGCCGGTGGCGACAAGATCAGGTGCTGGGATGCGAACTCATCCGGAACCGATCCCGCTCCGGAGTGGGAGTTCGATGATTTGAGTCCGACCGATGTCAACTGGCTTGGAACGCAGCTTGTCGTTTTCCAGGATAAGGTTATCGCGCGGGCACGCAACGCCGCGTCACTTTACATACTCGATGCATCCGATGGTTCCCTGATCTATGAAGTACCGGTATCAGGCGGCGGCGAAGGTGGAGTCGGCGTCCATAATGGCAAAGTTTACACAAATTGTGGAATCGCAGGCGGTACTGGAGAAATGGTCTGTGTGGATATCGCTTCCGGATCCATCGACTGGTCAACGCCGATTTCCGAGGGGCCTGCACACTGGATCTGCCCGACAATAGCCGACGGGAGGATTTACATCACATCCTACGACGGCGTTGTTTTCTGCCTGGCGGAAGTTGACGATTCACCTTACCTTGCCGGCGATCTGATCTGGACCTGGAACGACCCGGCAGAATCTCCCGGAAGCTATCCATTGATCGGCGGAGTTGCAAAACTGGGTAGCGACTTGTTTTTCTCCAGTGCGTTCAGCAGTAACCACGTTTACTGCATAACGGATAACGGAGCGACAGCGTCGACAAAGTGGAAATCCATTATCACGGGATACTTCGATTCAACCTGTACCGTTGCGGTGACACCTTCTTATCCGAATGGTGTGGTCATTGCACCTGAACTTTCCGGGAATACATATTTTCTTGATGCATCGACCGGATCTATGGCTTATTCGCTGCCGAGCGTCGAGACCCAGCGTGCCGGAGTCCCGATACTTGAGGATAAGATAGTTATCGCAAGGTCGAGTACGCTTTCGGTATACCATTAAGCATTTAACCTGGAGGAAATTAACTTGGCGACAAGCAAATATTTACTGATTACTCTTATCCTGCTTCTTGCGGTTGGTTGCAGCGGACGTACTGGCGACCCTGCAACTCCCGGATTGGCAGGATCAGGAATAAATCACCCGGTAAATCATTCCAGCAGCCACTTATGGGGCGTTTGGAACGTGGAGATCGATCAGGAAACACATGATGTGGAAATTATTCCGGTACGTGGAGCCGACTACGCGGTGGACATTGTCAAATTTCTGCAGCCGCCGCAAGCGCCCGGAAACCTCCTTCAAATAAATCTTGACCCGTCGTCGGATTTTCCAAATGGTTATGTGGTTGTCGACGTGACATTGGTTCATCCATTTCCCGGGTATAAAAAATTCAGCGGATTCGATGTCAGGGGAATTGTAATCAGCAATGGCTCCCTTTTTGGAATCGCCGATAATGGGATTATTTATGGCGGTGACGAAGCGATTACCCTGAATAACGCCGACGGAATGACACGCTGGTACAATCCGGTTGAGTTTTTGTCACAGGGCTCTATCTGGGGATTTACAGAGGGTGCGCTGGGCTCTAAAGACTACGCATTCACTGGAACATTGAACTCTTACAAGTATTTCTGCAGTGGCCTCGACGCCACTGCCAGCCTGGGCGAATTTTTCAACGATCCGGGGAATCCTAATCCGCGCGGGGTTTTTTACAATTCAGACAGCAATACACGCAGGTACGAACTTCAGTTTCCAATAATTGGCGGTTTTCCGGTGTTCAAATTCCAGTATGCTATTCAGGCAAACTGGGAGACGCCTCTGATCGATCCGCCGGATAATGTCCCCGACGATTTTTCGCTGAGTGCTAATAGCGCGGAAGCATTTTGCATAAGTGCAGCCGATCTGTCGGATATGTATTACAAGGAACCGGGAGATTTTGGCGGATCACTGATATTTGATCTGCAGATTTTCGATCATCAGGGATTGATGAATTCAACCGGCGTAATTGACGAGATCTCGGCGATCCACCTTGAAACACCGTCTGGATTGATTACAACCGGCGGAATCGCCAGTTTCGATTATTCATCGCTGCTTGCCAATATGACGGCCTTTGATCCGCAGAGCGTTTCATTCCACCTGGAAGTCACAGATGTTGAACCCGCCGGGGAGGGCGATTTTCCTGTACTTATCGTTGTCGAGAGCAACGATCCGGATTCATACGATCAGGGAATTCCGGGAGTCATCGTTCCGGACGGAATTCTTTCTGCTTATTTCATGGCGAAAGCGCATGTCGGCTCCGGGGGAGTGGGGGAACCTCCGGTCGCGGACGCGATTGCCGTGACATCCCCGCCATATTGTCCCGGGGACAGTATCGAGTTTGACGCATCCGGTTCATATGACCCTGATGGTGGAAGCATTGTCAGTTATGAGTGGGATTTCGATGGCGACGGAATTTATGGGGATTCGTACGATTCGGGGACTGATGAAAATCCGGTTCTCAGCTTTGGCTCATCCGGAACTCACATGATCGATGTGCGGGTTATGGACGATGAAGGAATGACTGACACACTGGACATTCCCATAGGGATCGATATCGGAGGTGCGACCTGGGTTGACGACGATGGCGATCCCGGAACGGCTGATGGCACGTACGATAACCCGTGGCCGACAATTCAGCAGGGAATCGATAATGCGTTCGACGGTTGTGGTGGGAAATTCATAAAAGTAAGGGAAGGTACATATATAGAAAATATCATTGTCTCAACAGGGACCGTGATAGAAGGCGCAGACAGCGTGGTTCCATTATTGCAGTCTCCCCCCTCATCAGTCGACCCGCTTGTAACAATGAACGGGGTAAACGATTCGGCACTCAGATATTTCGATATGAAACCGGGGACCGCCAGCGAGGCAATTACATTGTCCGGAAATAACAATGAAATCAAGGATATAACGCTGATCGATAATCCCGGTGGCGACACCTGCTCGAGAGCCATATCTGCCAGTGGAACAGGCAACACGGTCGATGGTGTTTATGTCGACGGATATACTGCATCGACTTCGGGATTCATTTCAATGTCCGGTGCGGGATCTCAGATGATTAATAATGTAATTTTGAACCTGAACTGGAATGCCGCCAGCAGCGGGACAGTGATGTCAATGTCCAATGGAGGATCAACCGCTCTGATAGCGAAAAATGTGATTGGACACATCCAGTTCACTGAAGCCTTTGTATCAACCGAGTGGGTAAGAATGATGAGTATAGGCTATGGCAATGAAGGCTGTACGGTGAGAAACAACCTGATATTTGATATCAACAATAATTTAGGTGATACCGGATGGACCTGGGGAATAGATGCATCGGATGCGACCGATATGACGTTTGAGCATAACACCGTATCCGTAATTTACGGGCCTGCGTGGATCTATGCGTTTGAAACTTCGGATTTTAATGTCGATCCCACAAACGTTACTCATCAAAGCCACATAATTACCGATTTAAGTTCCGCTATATCAATGTGGCGATGGGCATACCTGGGCTCGTGGAATTCAGACCTGCCGGTGGATTACTCCTGCGCTTACAACGTTGGCCAGGCATTCAGGGATGAAGTTGTACAGGGATTGGGTTTTGTAAATTCAGATCCGCAATTTATGGATAAGCCAAACGACGATTACCGTGTATCAAATACTTCGCCCTGCCATAATTCCGCGCATGATGGAACAGACATGGGAGCTTACGGAGGGACAGACCCTCTGACCTGGCTGCCATGACACCTGGCAGTCAATGTGCGGCTATCTCACAGGACCGATAGCTCAATGATCAGGAGCTGAGCTTTTCGTGGAGATATCTGATCGCGCCCAGGTATCCATATTTGCCCAGTCCCGTTATCTGGCCGTCGCATACAGGCGCTATTACCGACGTCCTCCTGAATTCCTCACGTGCGTGCAGATTACTCAAATGCACTTCAACTACCGGACATTTCAGGAACGCTATACAATCCCGCAAAGCGATCGAGTAATGGGTCAGAGCCCCCGGATTGATAATGACGCCGTCAGCGTCCGGACCATGCTCCTGCAGAAATTTAATTAAATCGCCTTCGGATTCGGAATTGAACGCGGTGACGCCCATCGAGTACTTCCCGGCTTCATCCGACACCGTCTTTTCAATATCCGAAAGGGTATCGGTGCCATATATTTTAGGTTCCCGTTTACCCAGAAGGCTGAGGTTAGGTCCGGAGACCATGAGGATTTTAAAAGTATTTTCAGACATAGCTTTGATGTCCGGTCAGTATATCACGACCGCGATTTCATCCAGTTCCATCCAGTCGCCCAGTTGGGTGAAGGTACTTGTCGCCCATCCGAATGCGGGACGGATTGTACCCGCATCGTTTATGAAATGCAGGAATTCAACACGGCTCATGTCTGAGGTTCCTTTGGGACAATCGTAAAACCGCCAGCCGAAGAAATTACTTGGTCCTGTAGAAGGCCAGCCGAATCTGGAAATAAGGCTTGTCCAGCCTCCGCCCGGAGGACAACATGCCGGGGGGACCCACCCATAGGTTCCGTCCATGATAGCGTCGAAATCCTGTGTAGTGTCGTAATCCAGATATTGAGAGGTTCCTGTTGGAGGATCGCTGTGTGTAAATCCCACTGAGAACTGCTTCCAGATCGCTGACGACGCTATATGCGCGAATTCAGTGAACGCGACATCGCTATCTGGAATCGCGGGGACAGGATCGCATGCTGCCACACCCCACTGGTTGATAGGAATTCCTGTGTTGCATCTGAGGCTTGTACTTCCATCGATCATACCGCCTGATTGCTCCTCCCATTTATAGTTGATGTCAGCATATCCGTAATCCCAGGAGACAGGAGATGCTCCCCCGTCGAAATCCTCCATTTCAATAAACGCGTATTCACTGAAATTAGGTGATTCACTGCCTGAATTACCGCTGACAGTCCGTCCCTTGACTGAAAATATGTATGCGCCGTTTGTTGAAAATGCGGACCATTCCGCCGACGTAACTGGCGCTGAGTTTGTGGCAACTTCGGTGACAAAAATGGTCGGATCTAGTCCATTGTACGGATTATCATCAGCATATATTGCGTAATACGGTGATCCATTGTCAGTCCAGTCAAGTGTCACACCGGTGATGGTGTCGGATGAATTTCTGTCGACACTCAACGCCACATCGCCCGTGACATCGTCTGCGGGAGTCACACCCTGAGTGTCGCCAACAGTGACATATCCGAACTGATAGGCAGCCAGCGGTACGTCAGGGAAGATGAAATTTTCACCGCCATCTATCTGGGGCTGATAGTTAGACGGATTTGCAGATTCCGCCGTCACAAGAATTGAAAAATCACCCGCAGCTGAAATATTCAATGAGAGCGATTCTAATTCGACCTCAAATACCGATGATGTCGCTTGTGAACCACCCGATATTGTCGCGGCCGGGAGAATATTAAGAGGGGTAGGAAGTATTTCCGACTCAACCCATAGTGCGTTCAGTTCACCCATTACTCCCGCCGAATTGACCAGGCTCTGCCAGTCAAAAACTTCGATAACGAGATCAAGTGACCCACCTGACTCGCCTCCTTCATACCAGAGTGTTGAATCCGACGTATTTATGCTCAAATGATACGCTTCCTGTACCTGTGCGCTTCCTGTGAAAGCTTCAAGAGGGTACTCAGGAGCGAACGATGGATCGGGTTCATTCCAGCTGGCGTCGACAGCGTAGTTAAATGAGATAACCGGACCGGTTTCAACGGGAAACTGAATCATGTAAAGCCGTGTATGGGTTGGTCCATCGGGTGTGAACGCTCCCCGGGTTGCAGGATCGAGGTCTGCCGGAGAACCGTCATATGCCATTGCATCGGCAAAATACATGTAAGGATTCAGAGTCGCTGTTGGCATCGGATCATTGCCAAGTAATGCGTCGTTAAAGCTTAAAAGGTCTAGAGGATCCGTGAATTCGGTCGCGTTCCACCAGCGGGTGTATCCATCGGGCTCTATCATGTGTGCCTCATTGAATTCGCTGGTGCCAAAGACAATGTCAGAATCAAGTGCGCTGGTTTTCGATCCGTCAGCCATGAAAATACCGCGCACATCGAATCCGGTGTACTGGTTCAGGCCAACAAATGGATGGAATAATGTTACTTCAACCTCAAAGTATCCATTGACCGGATCGCTTGTCGGAAGAACCGCTATCTGAAGCTGATTAACCGGGGATAAAGGCGGGTGCAGGAAATTCACTACATTCGCATTGAAATTCACCCCGCGTAAAGGAAAAATTTCCGCTTCGCTGGATGTGGAATCGATGATTACGTTCCACATTCCCCATAAGACATGCCCTGAATTTGAGACTGTCTCTGGGGTTTTATCACGCGTAAATTCGTCAGGTGTGGTAGGTGCATTTGCACCTGAGCAGCTTAATATGAATATGCTGAAAATTAGTCCACTTAATATGGGATGTATATATCGGCGCATTTTAAATCCTCCGGATCAACTGGTAGGCCCGTAAAGGATAGCATATTACCCTATAAATTAATATTCAGATTTTAATTGCGATTCAGATAGACAGGGAATAGTTATGTCTTCGTTAACAGCTGCATTGAAACGAAACCAAAGACATAAAGTCGCATTAGATAATTAAAATTTCCTGCGTTATACTGCGTCTTTCGTTGAGAAAAACTATGGAATTACTTAAGGATATAATTTTCGTACTGATCTCACTCGGAATTCTCTGGGTGGCTGGAAACTGGTTTGTCGAAGGGGCAGTGGGAGTTTCGGAAAAGTTCGGGCTGCCACGCATGCTGGTCGGGATAATAATAGTCAGCCTGTGCACAACAGCACCGGAATTAATGGCTTCTCTCCTGGCCGCTCTGGATAATAAGCCGGAAGTTGCCCTGGGAAACGCTATAGGTTCGGTGATTGTCGATGACGGGATTGCCCTGGGACTGGCGGCAATTCTGGCTCCATCGGCAATGATGGTCAATCCGGGAATATTCAGGACAAGCGCGATATTTTTGATAATTATAGATCTTCTTGCATTTTTCATGGTTTATCCCGATCACACGCTTGACACATGGGAGGGCTGGGTACTTATCGGCCTTTTTGCGGGATATGTCCTGTTCACCATCATGCGCGAAAAGAAACGCAAGGTTATGGGAACCGGCCAGACCGCCATGTATGAATCCGATCTGAAAGAAATTGAGAAACTCATTAAGGGTAAGACAATTATTCAAATTCTGGGATTGTTCGGACTTGGAGTGATTGGCGTACTTGGAGGGAGTAAATTATTGTTGAACGGCGCACTGGGAATTGCCGAAATTGTCGGTTTATCCCCGGCGGTTACCGGCCTGACAATAGTTGCCATAGGAACTTCCACACCGGAGATCGTGACAGCGATTGTGTCTGCGTACAGGGGAGAAGCGGGTGTCGGGATCGGGAATATTATTGGCGCGGATATTTTAAACGTCTGCTGGGTTGCAGGATTATCGGCGACTGTAAATCCTCTTTCGGCTACCAGGCAGGAAATTCTTGTTATGTTCCCGTGGATGCTCGCGATAGTTTTCGCCATGCTAATAATGCTTAGTATAGGATACAGGTTATCGCGGTGGCAGGGCTGGGTCCTGCTCCTGATGTACGGCGGGTTCCTGGCACATTCGCTTATCATGCTTAGAATCTGATCTTCCCCATGAAAAGTACATATTATTACAGTATTTGTCGCATCTAATTAATTGTGCAGCTGCATGGTCTTCCCATGCTGCCCTGCTCAAAATACAGAAAGATTTGCGGCGAATGAGTAAACGTACCAAGGGAACAGTAAAGTGGTTCAGTCCGGAAAAGGGCTATGGGTTTATCGAAATCGATGAGGAAGAGGAAGCTTTTGTACATTTTTCAAGCATCATTGGAGATGGCTATAAACTCCTGAACCCTGGTGAAACGGTCGAATTCGAACTTGAAGACACATACAATGGTTACAAGGCTGTAAATGTCGTGCGTGTCAGCTCTTCAGAACATTCCAATTGAATTTTACAATCCGGCTTGACCGGAACATTAAGTATGGTTATCCTGCGTAGATCAGGTGAGCATGTTTAAAGCGATTTTCGGGATAATGATCGGATCCGCACTTGGCTTGGGGATATTTTTTTTATTTCCCTGGAAACCGGATCTGAGTGACTGGGGTGCTCGTGTCTACCCCATGGCATACCTGATTCCGCTGATTATCGTATTTCTGACATCCTATGGTTGCGGGTGGATTTCCGCTAAATTCATTCCAAAAAACGGCAGATTAGTTGCTATGATCACCGGAATTGTTTTACTCTTAACGATAACAGGTTTGCAGTTTTCGACCGCGTTGTTAAAACCTCTCTTCCATCATCCTGCATACCCGACTTTTTCCGATCATGTGCTGCTTGCTTCCGCGATTGTTCTGGTCGGAACTCATACAGGCGGTTTAAGAGTAGAGAAAGGTAAAGCTCAGACGTAGCCGACAATTAATAATTGGTGTCCGGAAAGTATCTAATTATTGGTTATTGACACGCTTGTAGCCCGGTGATAACATCAGAATGACTCAAGGAGACAAAAGTGGCCGACGGTGTAGTAAAGTGGTTTGATTCAGAAAAGGGCTACGGTTTTATTACCACCCAGGACGGAAAAGATGTGTTCGTGCATTATTCCGCGATTCCCGGCGAGGGATTCCGCAAGCTCGAACAGGGCGACAAGGTCATCTTCGACCTGGTGATCTCCCGGAAAGGTCCGCAGGCAAAAAACGTCCTCACTCATTCAGAGTGAAATAAATTAAAATTTGAAATTTAATCGCCCGCCAGTATTCGGTGGGATTTTTTTATGATTAAAATTTAAGGAAGCTCCGGACGGGTGAATCCGGTAATCGCTACACTCCCATCGGCCCTTACGATCACTTCCATTGAACCGGACATCTCGAGATCATCGATAGTGTACCTGTCGGTCAACAGATGAATTTCCTGGTTGGCTGATCCGCGTAATTCTTTCTCAATCTGCTCTTCTCTTAAATAAGGACCGGATATCAACACATCGACCAGATGATCCTTTTTAAAAAACTCATACTTTTCCGGATCGGAAAATATCTGGTTTGACGTAAATCCTGAAAATACCACTGTGGTCAATCCCATGTCTTGTACTGAATTTAGCAGGGACTTCAAAGCTGCCGGCTGTTCCAGGGGTTCTCCACCGCTGACTGTTATTCCCTCCAGCGCGGACGATTCATGCTCTGCACGGATCAGATCAGAAATATATCCGGTATCTGTCCAGCCCGATGTGGTCGGTGGCACGAATTCAATTTCCTGATTTTTAAGATAGGGGAGAGTTTTCGGATTGAAACATCCCTTGCATAAAATCCCGCACCCCTGCACCCACACGCCGAATCTATCACCCGGACCATTCATTTTTGTCCGTGGAATTACCGCGTGAACAGCGATCCGGGATTTCAGCCCATCGTCATTCAATGCCCTTCCACTCCGATCTCCAGTTTGTTCGGTCGATCCAGTCCATACAGGATATATACCACGTATCGAGCCGGTCGACAGGTATCACGCCATCATACGTGGGGTGCCGGTTACGGAAAATGGTGTCTGCGACCTGTGACGCCGCGGTGAAATTCTCAGTTGCCAGTAAATATTGTCCTTCCCTGTACGCGCAGATCCCCAGGTAGTAAAGCGCGTTCCGCTCTACAAACAGGTGCGGCGGAGCGCTATGAACACATTCGAGAAAATATTCCCTGGCAAGATCATAATCCCTGTTATTTATGAGATTCAGTCCGATGTAATAAGACGCCAGCCAGCCCGAATCGATGCTATTTGCTCTTTCGGAGAACCATAGCCCTTTATCGTTATCCTGGAGTGCCGACAGGAATTCATCGCGGGCAGGGGATTCGAGTATGTCGAGGCGCAGGGTAGACACGTACTCAAGCGATTCATTTATTGAGCTGTCACGCGCTTTTTCATAGGCAATCCTCGCTTCTTCAATCCTGCCGGACCTGGCGTATATATCTCCTTCAAGTTGATCGAGGTACGCATGCCAGCCGGCATCGGCGGATTCCCACTCTCTCAACTCGGTAATTTTATCGAGTGCTTCCGTGTATTTTTCACCATAATATAAATATGTAGCCACCCTGTAACCGTAGCGAATATTCCGGGGAGAAAATTTCAGCAGCAACTCGTATTCTGCAACCGTATTCGCGTATTCCTGCCTCGCCGCGTACTCGGTCGCGAGCCGTTCATGTTCAGCGAGTTCGTGCGCGCAGACCCGTACCGTGAATTTTGGCGGAGCGAATCCGAATCCGGCGAACGCGATATCATCGCCATTCAATGGTACATGATCGAGGTAATCCATCCATTGATCCGCGGTGTCTGCCTGCGACTGGTTGATCGCACGGACTGTGTCGTCTCTCATGTAAACCTGGTTGTATGCGTCTATACCATACGTATCGATGAACCATTTTGTATGGCTTGCCGATAGATAATAGTTCATCCCGATGCGCCCGGCGTAAAATCCGCCCGGACGCGTATTCCTGGTCAATAACCACAGGGGATAATTTTCCCGTGGAAAAAATGGGCCGTCGGAATACGGATCGTCCGCTTCCCTGAGTGCCGCAGCCCACTGGTGATAGGACAGGTCGTTTCCGGTATCCCACGCTACACCCTCGGCAATTCCCTCGCCATAGGCTCCAAGCATTGACGAGCCGAAAAATGGAACGCCCATCGGTGCAGATAACACATGGACAAGTTCATGTTTCAACGCCTCGATCCCGCTGCGCTGGTACTCGACATGGATTTCACCTGTCCACGGTTTTGCGTAGACACCCGAGCCCACACCTGTAAGAAATGTTTTGGAACTTCTTCCCCGATAAATGTATGCCCTTATCAACCTGTCCGGAGCGACCTGTATGACTTCCTCGATTGAGTGATAATAATACTCGGTATCTTCGGCGACCCTGACCAGGTCTTTTTCAACTTCGGAGCCGGTCGGATACCTGATGATGAAATGTTCGGTGACGAGTTTTCCATCCAGAACATGTTCCAGGTAGCGCCTTGAGATGTCGATCCCGAGTGGACCGGAATAGTAAAGTCCGAGAATCAGCAGAACCAGCGTAAAAATTCCGGTCTCGATCTCCGGAAGGAATCGGTTGTTGTCTTTCAGGTTGGTGAAGAAATTTGCGGTGCTGAAATACTGGTTACGGCTGTCCGCGAACATAATTGAAATGTTGATAAGCAGCTTCGAGAATACCAGGACAAGCAGGCGCGAATAAATGAATCCGCTGTCAAGATTAGCTTCCTGGTCGTAGAGTGGAAGGTTCAAAAGTCCTATGTACGGGTCGTGGAGACCGATCGTATGCCCGAATGCTATCTTGCAGACTATCCTAACCAGGAAAATCAACACGACTCCGGTGTACAGGAACCATGCTGCCTTGATGTTCCTGCTGGAAAGCGCTGAAAATGTCGCAACCGAGATGGAAAAGATCGCGCTGACCAATGGGATCCCGAAATAATATCCCAATCCGGTGAGAAGATCGCAATTCCGAATGGAGAGAACGAGGTCCAATATTACGATCAGCACTAATGGGACCAGTAGCAGCCATAGAATGCTCAGGAAACATCCGAGAATTACTCCCCATACCACAATACGGGATTGCGGTCCCGGGGTGTACGGACTCCGCTCCGCGACCCTGGGTTTGATCCGGAAAATTTCCCTGACCACAACCACGCCGGAAAAATGGCAGATTATCAGCCCGATTACCGCGCTGAATTCATAAGCGAGGATGTGAAGGAGAGCTACCTGGCTGGACAGGATCGTAACAATCGTAAGGATTGCAAACATGGCCTTATACCAGTACCAGTTAATGGTGCTGTAATACGCCGACCGGGCGAATCCTGCCAGGGAATCGTCGGGTTTGTCATCCTTTCGTCCAGGTTTGCGGGAGATATCCATCGGCTGTGTGTTTAAATTATCGGGAAGTATATCATATGGGATATCGCGAGACGCCTCTATCGTTCATTTCATTAATATTGGGAGTGTACACCTGAAAGTGATACAATGTCAGTAAATTGAGTAAGGTGGGGTTAAATATGAAAAAAGCGGCATCTCTGGCAATCACGGCAATTATAATCCTCTTTGCATTATCGTGTGGAGGGGAAAATACCGATAATTCAGAAAATTCAGGCACTACCGACAATTCCGGTGGAAATGCCAGTATGAACAATGGGCCATCGGGAGGAGTCTCCGGACCGTCGGCGTCGGGTCCTTCCCAGTCGGAAATGCAGGTCGAGCTAGCCAATGAACAGATGAGGCAGGGAAATTTCGACGAGGCTATCGCTATTCTGGAGACAATGGCTGAGACTACACCCGACTT
>DASWIV010000256.1:0-6615 GCA_036397475.1 bacterium | reverse complement strand
CTATTCATTGTTATATGCGGCCCAACTTGCTATCACCGGGATCGCGAGTCTGAGTTTTAAATATCCCGAAAAACCTGTGTGGCGGAATATAACGATATCGTCCATGCTATCGTGGGTGCTGATCATGGCACCATGGATGCTCATAAATAACTGGCAGTTTAATTATTCCATATACAGCCTGCCTCCTCTTAAATCAATCGGTTATTTTGTTGTTTCGATTATCCCTATCATAATTGCCTGTATCCTGTTTTATTTTGTGCAGCCGAATATCAGGGAGGATCCAATAGACAAGACTCGCTGGATGCGGCAGGCGATTGTCGGGATATTTGCAGCATCACTGGGAATATTGCAAATATTATTATTAGGTGATTAACGAATTGAAGATACAGATTAAATCATCGGATGAACTCGTAAATTACAAGGATATCGAAGGAACTCCTGAATTGAATGAGTCGATGATGGACAGACAGCGTCCGGATGCCACGTGGCTGACCGTCGATGAATCAAATAATATCAAGGGCAGATGTTCGCTCTGGTGGGGAAATACGCCTGAACTGAATGGGGAAAAGGTCGGCGCTATCGGGTATTTCGCGGCGGACAGTGAAGAATCGGCATCGGAGATTTTGTCACATGGAATAGATGAGTTGAAAAATGCGGGAGTGAAAGTTGCAGTCGGACCAATGGATGGGAACACGTGGAACAGGTATCGCTACATAACACAAAGGGGACAGGAGCCGTCATTTTTTCTTGAGCCTGATAATCCCGATAAATATCCTGGATATTTTAAAACTGCCGGATTTATTCCACTTGCGCAGTATTTTTCATCGAAGGTGGGGAATCTGGCTGAAATTGATCCGAAGGTTGAATCGAATGAAAAGAAACTTGCCGGTTCGGGAATTACATTCAGGAATATAAGGCTTGATGAATTCGATGATGAGCTGAAATCAATTTATGAAATTTCGATAGGATCATTCGGGAATAATTTTCTGTACACGCCGATAAGTGAGCCGGATTTTGTCGAGCAGTACACTCCGATCAGGGAATATGTCCATCCACATCTTGTTCACTTTGCGGAAAAGGAAAATGTTCCGGTAGGTTTCATTTTCAGTGTTCCTGATCTCGCGCAGGCTCAGCGCGGCGAAAAAATCGATACGGTTATAGCGAAGAGTATGGCTGTAGTTCCGGAACATAGAAGCGGAGGGCTTGGAGGAGTGCTGATCGCGAAGTCTCATCAGGCAGCATTGGACCTCGGGTATGCGAAGGTGATCCACGCGTTGATGTATGAAAGCAATCATTCACGGAAAATCAGCGACAATTACGCGAAACCATTCAGGCGATACACATTATTTTTCCGGGAGCTCGATTTATGAACATCCTGGAATTACTGGAAAAGCAGGCGAAAACACTTCCTGAAAATGTCGCGATTATCGAGACAAATGGAAATGTCGATAAAGAAATTACTTATTCACAGCTTAATGAGGCTGTAAAAAGAGCTTCTACGATTTTACTAGATTCTGAGATTAAGGCTGGGGATACTGTCCTGTTTTTCAGCACCATGACAATCGATTTATATGTCGCGCTGCTGGCGGTTTTGCGGGTTGGAGCAATATGTATGTTCCTGGATCCGTCGGCCGGGAAGAAGCATATTGAGCAGTGCTGCGAAATCCGTCCTCCGAAAGCCCTGATCGCGATCCCGAAAGCTCATCTGCTGACGATCTTCAATTCCGGACTCCGCAGAATACCGGTTAAATTATCGCTGGGCGGATATTTCCCATTCAGAGTAAATTTATCAAAATGGGAATCGGCTGATGTACACAAAAATAGCCATGATTCTCCTCCCGATTATCCCGCGTTAATCACATTTACAAGCGGGAGTACCGGACGTCCGAAAGCCGCGCTGAGGACACACAAATTTCTTGTATCCCAGCATAAGGTCCTGGAGCGTACACTTGGATTAAATATCGAGCTGACTGATTTAACGACACTTCCTGTATTTTTGCTTGCGAATCTCGGGAGCGGAGTTACGAGCATAATTCCCGACTGCGATTTGAGACGTCCGGGATTCATCGACGCCGGTCCGGTGCTTGATCAAATTGATAGATTGAAGCCGCATACATCGGTAGCGTCGCCTGCATTTTTCGAGCGGCTGTGTTCTGAGTCGGTTAAGGAAAATCGTCCGATGGAGTCTTTCAGGAGAATTTATACTGGCGGTGCGCCTGTGTTTATGTCGCTTATGGACCTGATGAAGAAGTCTGCACCAAATGCTGAGATTGTAGCGGTTTACGGATCGACCGAGGCAGAGCCAATTTCTGAAATTGAGCTGGGCGAGATTTCTGAAACTGACAGGACGAAGATGATGTCGGGATCGGGATTACTCGCGGGTGTACCGGTAGAGGAAATCGATGTCAGGATCTTAAAGGACAGGTGGGGGAAAAAGGCGGGTCCGTTTACTGAAACGGAATTCGCATCGGAATGCCAGGGAATTGGAAATTATGGGGAGATTGTTGTTCATGGGGAGCATGTTCTGAAGGGGTATCTCGACGGGGTGGGGGATGAGGAAACAAAATTTGATGTCGGAAATGAGCGATGGCATCGTACCGGGGATTCGGGATATTTCGACGAGTCTGGAAGATTATGGCTACTGGGGCGTAGCTCAGCGAAAATTGGCGAAAGGGAAAATGAAATTTATCCATTCGCCGTGGAAGTCGCGGCGATCAATGTAGAAAATGTCCGGCGAACCGCATTAATCGAGCACAATACAAATCGCATCCTGGTTGTGGAGCCTGAAGAAAAAGGAAAATCGCTGGACGTCGAAAAAATTAGGCATGATCTTGAGTGGGCAAAGCTTGATGGATTCAGGGTAGTTGAGAAAATCCCGATGGATAAAAGGCATAACGCGAAGGTAGATTACCCGGCTTTAAAAAAATACCTCGACAGGCTCAGGTAATTCCTCAAGAATCAGCTCACCATCTGAATTATCTTTCATGAAAAAGAGGTCGCGAATTCCCCTGGCAGTAACCATATTGTAGCCGGGACCCGGATCGATATCTCCAACCCCGCTGATTCCACCTCCAAGAAAAACGTTATTGTGAGTATCGCAGGCAACCCCCAAGGAGATTATCACCCCACTTGTCGTCATCTTCACCTACACGTATTGCCCACGCGAATGTGCCATCGCTCAGGTATTTTACTGTGAAAGCATCAAGCTCCCCTCCAATGGAAGTGAGTTCGGATTGCGGATTACCGGGATCGAACTGAGAGGTTCCCAGGAACCCGCCTGCCACAATCGGACTTCCTGAATTGTCAATTGAAAGGGATGGACCAATTATGCATATCTTGCCTGTATGGCAGGCAGACTCCAGATTGTAGATATAACAAATCCACTAAGCCCTGTTAAAGCAGCCCAGTTTGTAAGGGGAGGAATGGACATCCATTCGGTGGAAACCTATCGCAACAAGGTTTTTATCTGTGGCGGATCCGCGGAGGAGCGATTCCCGGGAGAAGTCTGGATCCCAACCGACGATATATATTCAGATCTGCGCGAATTGTTGTCAGATGGGGATTACGCGTTCGGTTTCAGTATGTTTGGCGGCGGAAGCATGACCACATATAAGGATAATCAACCTTATCTGCAGATCGAACAGACGGGCACCGGTCAAATGGAAGTCACAGATAAGTATGGCGAAAAGATAGCTGATATAAAAATGTCAGCGTCAGGCGAATTTACGATCACACTTCCCGATGGTGAAACCATGGATCCGGTTGGGCCAGACACAACGTTCGAGCATCCTGGAGTAGTGTACGGATTCGAAATATCTGATCCCGGAAATCCCGAACAGATATCTGAGATAAATACGGACGATAATTTTGTAGGCTCGATAGAAATCGACGCAGGATACCTGTACTACGTGGAAGCATTCTCCGGCAGAATCAGGAAGGTAAATATTGAGGGTGATCCTTCCAGCGTAGAGAGGGTCTTCGACCTTCCACAAGGAGCAGAGTCTGAGCCATTTTCGCTGCTCGTTCATGACGGGTACGCATATTTCAATGTCTTTTTAAATGGAACGTATAAACTGGGGGTTAACAGTCCTGCGCCGGTGGGGGTTTTATCTGAGACAGGTCAGGGATGGATTCAGCTATATGATATTCAGGAGCAGTACGCGTTCTATTCAGAACCGATGGCGGGATTATCAATCGGTGACATGACTGACAGGAATGAATTCGTTCGGGTTTCCAAAATTCAAGGGGTATATCCTGAATCCCTTCTGGCTGCAGGGAATACCTTATATTGTGTAAATGATGGCTGGATCAAACTTATTGACATCTCCAATGCAGCTTCACCGGAAGTAACGGGAAGTTACAGCGCACAGGGAAATCCGGGCAAGGCAATTTTTAAAGGAGATTATTTTTACATTCTGGACAATTCCAATGGAGTGGTGGTTGTTAATAACAGAAATCCGGCTCAACCGATTTTGTCTTCTACAATTGAGATGCAAGCACCGAGGGACGCCATGATAGGCGGAAATTATATGTATGTCGCTGCGTATCCGGGCATTAAAATTGTCGATATCAGTTCCCCGTCAGATCCGACGATCATCAAAACGTACGACATGGACGATATGCCATCTGCTCTTTACCTTGATGAAAACAATCTGTACATGGTAAATAACAACGTTCCCAATTTCGGGTTGTATGCACTGGATGTATCTGATCCGAGGCAACCCATGGAAATGAACTGGATCACAATACCCGGGGATTGTTCCGACCTGGTAATCGCTGATGGATACGCTTATGTCGCGAATAAGGATAATGGTGTAACGGTGGTCGATATAGAGCCTGTTGATGGCGCTCATGTAATTGAAACAATTGGATTGAACGACCGTCCGACAACGGTGGAATATTTTGATGGTTACATTATTGCTACCGGATCAGATGCGATGCTGTCGGTATTAAACACGAATGCCAAAGGCCACCTGGAACTAATTAAAGAGATCAGCATGAGAACCAGGCTTCGGGACCTTTTCATCGATGGAGGAATGCTGTACCTGGCAGATACCTTGCAGGATGTGCAGGTTTACAGCCTGGATCCGGTATCGGATATGCAGCTCTCAGATACGCTGCACTTTGATTTCAGGGTCGCATCTATAATTATTCACGGAAACTACGCGTATGTGACAGGTACTGATGATACCTTTCATATTGTAAATATTAGGTAAATGTTGAATAACAAAAAAAAATCCCGGGAAGAAAAATTCCCGGGATAGTATTTTTTTATAAATATTGTAACAAGGGATTACTGAAGGTCCCGCATCCGGTAATAAATGTTACCGTAGCCGCTCGATGCGCTTCCACGAATCCAGGCGAAGTGCATGATATCATCGGAAGTTACGATCGTTCGCGCATGGAAATCGTCGCCCGACGTCAGGGTTTCATTGGCAGTTTCAGGAGACGACCATGTCGCACCGGTTTCCGATTCCCTGTACTCAAGGGTATTACCATTCGACAGGAAGGAATGGAGTTCATCCTGAGAATCGGCGTAGAGGTAGTTATAGCCGTTGACCGGTGCAGAAGAACCACTGTAGATCATTCCACCCGGAACCCAGGTCGATCCACCGTTTGATGAGCTTTCATAATGGATCTCCCAGTCACCGGAGGCGGTGTTCACCTTCCGGAAAGCGATATGCAGTTTGTCGGTGGAATCGATGGTAAGTGTGGGAGAATCGAGATACGCGGTCGCTCCGGAAGTGGTTTCGACATCGAAGTATGAGCTCGCCATTCCTCCGTTATACATCGGCGTTACCCGGATCCACCTTGGACCGTTGGGATTATATGACCCATATGTTGCAGGCACGAGAGTGTAGTCTTTTATGTAAGCGCAGAATATTGTTCCTGCGGAATTTTCCACAAGGAAATTTCCCTCTGAAAGAACCAGTGCGTTATAGCCATCGGGGAAATAATTCAAGGTGATGTCAAGATCCCCGAACGAGAATGGGAAGTATGGCGCTCGCATGTGCATAATATGTCCGAACGCATTAGCGGAATTATTGATCCAGTGGATCTGTCCCTGGCTATCTGCGAATGGCACTGCTGTCCTGTTATCGTTAATGCTGTGGTAGCCTTCTTCCCAGCCGCCGGTGCTGTCGGGGTACCGGAACAGATGATGGGGATTGGTCATGTAATAGACATAATCCTCGTTGGGATCTGAAGTCACCCCGGTGATCAGATTGTTTCCGATCACCGGTGGACTGGTCGGACTGTCAATTATTCCTATCGACGACCAGCCCGTTCCGGCCTGTGCGGTTGGATCGAATTCCATGTATCTTACAGTAAGGTCGTTCTGCCCGAAAACCAGCACTACAGGTCCAGACAGGCGTTCAGCCATTGCAGGCAGCCGATAGCTTCCGTTGGCTATCTCCAGTTCTTCTGACCAGACATCGATTGTAAGCCCTTCAGACAGGATGCCTTCGGAATTATCGGGATTAACGACCGCGACATCCCATAGTCCGCTATCGACACCATCCAGGTCGAAAGACGCCAGCACGGATGCGGACGACTGCCAGGTAACATTATCGGCAGCAACTGTGTCGGTTCCTTTTCGCAATTCGACAGTACATC
>DASWIV010000255.1:0-23460 GCA_036397475.1 bacterium | reverse complement strand
GGATGAGGAAAGAAAATTCCTGGGATTGCGAGAGAGGTATGTCGCGGTTTGAATTGTAATGGACACCCGCGCATTTATAGAATGAAATAGAGTTGACCATTTGGTGCTCTGTTAGTACAATCCATAGACTCAGTACGCTTTTTCAAAGGAGACAAGAATGCGTTTACTTACGCGCAGCGATTTTGACGGACTGGCATGCGCATGCCTGTTAGTGGAAGAAGGGATTGTTGACGAATACAAGTTTGTCCATCCGAAAGATATCCAGGACGGGATCATCGAGGTCTCGGAGAACGATGTCCTGGCGAATATACCTTACGTACCAGGCTGCGGACTTTGGTTCGACCACCATTCAAGCGAGGATGAACGCCTGAAGCTTGAGGAAGAATTTCATTACAAGGGCAAAAGTGTGCTCGCGCCAAGTTGTGCTCGCGTGATCTACGAATATTACGGTGGCGAGGGTAACGATAAATTCTCAAAATTCGTAAATATCGGACTGATGGACGCTGTGGATAAAAGCGATTCGGGCCAGCTCGACAAAAAAGATATTGAGAATCCCGAAGGCTGGATGCTCCTGTCCTTCATAATGGACCCCAGAACCGGCCTCGGGCGGTATCGCGATTACAGGATTTCCAACTACCAGCTTATGGAGGAAATGATCGAATACTGCCGGACTAAATCCAGCGCTGATGAGATCATTCAGGAACCGGATGTCCAGGAGCGGGTTAAGAGATACTACGAGCAGGAAAAAGATTACGAAGATATGATCAAATCGAACAGCACGGTACATGGTAATGTGCTGGTAATAGATCTGCATGATGTCGATCCCATACTGAGCGGGAACAGGTTCAAGGAATACGTCCTTTATCCCGAGACCAATATATCCATGAGGATTATCTGGGGATTCAAAAAGCAGAACATGGTATTCACGGTCGGACACAGCATCATCAACAGGTCCTCAAACACCGATGTCGGCAGTCTGATGCTGAAATACGGCGGCGGTGGGCATAAGATGGTCGGTACCTGCCAGGTGCCCACGGAGAAATGGGAAGAGATGAGAGATGAGATTGTAGGGAAGATGAAGGATTAACAGATAACCCATAGAAATGGTTCGAATTTTCATAACCGGTTTTACAGCCGGTTTTTTTCTTCATTCCGGGACCGTGATAAGGTTCCAATCATAAAAAAAGCGTGCATTCTGTCATGCACGCTTAATAATCCAAATTAAATTTTGTTATTCCGCTTCGATCTCTTCCATCTCAAGTGCAATCAGGTCGTCGATCGTTTCCCTTGACCTGATGATCTCGAATTTATCCCGCTCGATCATAACTTCCGGCGGACGCGGGCAGCTCGCGAAATTGCTGCTCATCGTGCGCCCGTAAGCGCCCACGTTGAGAATCGCGATAAGGTCTCCACGTTTCGGTTCCGTCATGGTGACGTCTTTGGAAAGATAGTCGAGTCCTTCGGAGATATTACCCACTATGTCAGCGGTGATCTCCTGCGATAATGGGGATTCAGTGACAGGAACTGTTTCCTCCTGAACTTCAGGCTGCTCTTCTTCCGTGGGTTCTTCATCGGAACTTGTAAGGGCCGCGATCAGTTCTTCAGGTGTGTCAATGGAATCGCTGGTCGCCCTCGCGACAGCTGCGGGTTCAGGAGTCGATTCGACAACGACCGGCACTGAAGGGACAGCCCTGAGGGGAAGCGCTTCATGCGTGATCCTGTACATCGCCGAACGTGGAAATTCGGAAAATCCTGCGTCGCATATAATGTAATTTTTATTTTCACGTTTTCGGATTCCCAGTACCGAAGTGACCAGGATTCCCGATTCCGCCGTAAAATATCTTCCCGGCTCGACAATTAACCGGCAGTCGAGTTCGCTGATCTTGGGAGTTATGTTCCGGGCGATCTTCTTGATCTCGAGATATTCGCCTGTACCGTAATCGACAGGGAATCCTCCGCCGATATCGAGATATTCAAGGCTGAATCCCTTCGCGACAAGATCGGAATATATTGCTGCCATATCTTCCGCCAGCTTGATCCACGGAGCAAGCGTCGTTACCTGGCATCCAAGTGCGCAGGCGATCCCGACAAGATTCAACTGTGGCAGGTCTGGCATCATTGCAATCGCCGCATCAAGTTCTTCGCGGCTGAGTCCTATCTTGCTGCCCGATGCGCCGACATTTGTGCCCTCGTGTCCGCCGACGTCGATTCCGGGATTAATCCGCAGGCCGATCCTCAATCCCATATCCATCTCGGCAGCGTAGGCGTTCAGAGTTTCAAGTTCGAACAGGTTACCGACATTGATTATCAGGGGACGGTTCTTGACTATCTCCTTGAGCTGCTGGTCGGGAAGCCCGTTAGAATTGAGGATCAATTCGGTGGGCTCAAATCCCGACGCCATCGCCCGCTCGAGCTCGTGAAGATTCTCGATCGCGAGTGCGCATCCCCTATCGCGCAGGTATTTAAGAATGATGGTAGTATCAAGCGCTTTCATCGCGTAAGCCATCATGGGCTTTACGTCGGCGAACGCGACCTTTAACGCTTCAACCTTCTCATTGATCGCAGCTTTGCTGTAGACATAAAATGGGGTGTACATCTCCTCGGATATTTCGCTCAACGCGACATCCTCAAAGAGCAGTTCACCCTCCTGGTAGGTTAGATAACGGTTCATAGCTATATCCTTACAGGGAAACTGGAGAGGGATTATAGCAGGGATGGATATACGTAACAACCGTTACAGTAATACTTGGGGCTATAAATCGTGGATAATTCAAAAAAATCAGGGAAAAATATTACCTTTAACTGTCGTCGAACGATTCACCAATCGACCGGAGAAATGCGTCAGCTATTGCATTCGGGTCTTCTTCCTCTTCCTCGCGCTCGCCCGCTAATTTAGCTTTACGGAGGCTATCAACCGCTTTAATCGATTCGATCCTGGACTCGAGTAAAAGCGCATCCCTTTCATTGTCGACCGAATTTCCGGTCGACGGAAACTGTTTATAAAATGCGATCTCATTTCCGGAATCGTTAAATTCCACTTCGTCCATTACCTGCCGGATAAGAAAAACGCCACGTCCGTGTGTCTTGAAAAGATTTTCCTCGACAGTGGGGTCGGGAAGGCTTTCATGGTCGAATCCGGTCCCCGCGTCCAATACTCTCAGGCTGAATCCTTCATCCGATATCAGGTAACTTACCTTGAACCTGGCGTCATCCCTCTGGCCGAGCCCGTGTCTCCATGCATTGGCTATCGCTTCATCTACAGCCAGCCTGATGGAGTAAATGTCTTTCTGATTCAGTTTATATGGGGTGAGTGCCTGAAGGATGTCATTAACCAGTTCGCCACTCTCATCGAAGGAAATCAGCCTGTGCACCCATGGATCGTCCTGGAGGTCCAGGACAGCCACTATGATATCGTCCCTGTGTGAGTTGGTTTGTGTGAATGCATCCAGCTCTTCAATGATCTTTCTAGACAGTTCCTGGCCCGTGAGATCCCCGTATTTTTTCACCAGGTCAAGCAGGCGCTCGTGGCCGAACCTTTCGCCATCCGGACTCATGGCATCCGGCACTCCATCGGTATAAAAAACGATCTTGTCGCCATCGCCAAGTTCGACCTCGCGGGTCTTGTATTTAAAGCTTGAGAATAATCCAAGCGGATAACCTGCCGATTCCAGGACATCAACCTTGTTCTCCCCGGCATGATACCAGATAGGCATTTCATGTCCGGCCGACGAATAAGTGAATGTGCGCGTTTTTGTATTCAGCTTGGCGTAAAATCCTGTCGCGAACCAGCAGTCATCCTTTATCTGGTTGATAAGCGACCGGTTTATTGAATTTAAAATATCGCAGGGCGAAGTCAGTGTCCTTGCATTGTTCCGGAACATCGAAAGCAGGCTGAAGGTCATCAGGCTTGCCGCGATCCCCTTATTCGCGACATCGCCGATCACTATAGCAACCGAATGCCGTCCTATAGAAAAAACATCGAAAAAATCTCCCGCGAGTTCGTCCGCGGCGGTAAGCTGGCAATTTACGGCTGCGATACCCTGTTTGAAATAGTCAGGCACCCGCTCCATCTGAAGTTTGCGTGCCACCGAAAGCTGCTGGTCGCGGCGACGGTCGCGTGTGAGAATATCGTCGAACATCTTGGCGTTATCGATTGCGATACCCACCTGTCCCGAAAGCAGGCTCATGAAGTAACTGTCGCTTTCCGAAAACGCTCCAGGCATGTGGGAGCAACCGCATAGTACCCCGACAACTTTGTCCTTATTAACGATGGGTAATCCAAGGAATGCCCGGTATCCTTTTCGCATGAGGAAATTCGACGACGTGATCCTCTCGTCATCCCTGAGGTCGGATATGACCACTCCCTGACCCGTCATGATGATGTCGTTGAGAATATCGTCATTCCGGAATTCTGATGAGATCCGTACCAGGTCGTTTTCAACCGGTTCAACCGATTTGATAATCAGTGCATTGTTCTCCACGACCCCTATGATGACTCCTTCAGCGCGTATTGTGTTTTGAGTATGGCTGACGACTTCCTGAAATAAATTGTCCAGTTTCAACTCGCTGGAGATCATCCTTGTAACCTGGTTGATCCGCTCGAGTTCATGGGAACGCCGGTTCGCTTCTCCATAGAGAGCTTTGTTCCGGAGAATGACCTCCATGTGTGCTATGAACATTTGCGCGAATTTTATGGAATCGTCCGGGAAAGTGGAGCCTCGGGTACATACCATTTCTATGACGCACGTCGTATTGCTGTCCATGGAGACTGGATAAAAGTAACGGTCTCCAAAACTGGATAAAAGTTCGAATTCCGGGTCGGTCATTCCC
Organism: bacterium; assembly: GCA_036397475.1. GTDB lineage: Bacteria > JAJVIF01 > JAJVIF01 > JAPKYR01 > JAPKYR01 > DASWIV01. The sequence goes on along the minus strand of DASWIV010000255.1, from coordinate 18,630 downwards.
ACCCTGGCATTTATTGAGTTCAAATAGTAGAACTGCGGCGCGCCGGTATGCGCTGTTGCTTTTAACAGCCTGTCCAGTTTGGAAGGAAGAATATGTTTTCTGCCCGGATTAGAACCGGTCTGCTGTATTACAATGTACCCCCCGTCCTTTGCAGGACTATGGAAATAAACGCATGCCAGGTTCAGGTCATCACGAAGCCTGTTTATGGCAAGTTCGATCACCTGGTCCGTATTTTTCAATTTATTCGCGAGCATGGTCGCCTCATTCATGGCGCCGAGTTCGGAATTGCGACGGCTTAATTCTTCAAGTGCTTTTCCACGCAGGTCGTTCGCGAGGATCAGGTCCTTTGAATATGCTTCCAGCGATTCTTTCTGCTCGTTCAGGCGGAAGCCCATCTCGTTGAATACTTTCCCAAGCATCCATAGTTCGGAAACGGTCCGGGGTATGGTGACTTTCACATTGAAATCTCCGGCGGTGTACTTCCTTGCCGCGTCGGTGAGTAAATTAAGCGGTTTTGTCACGAGCCGCAGCACGAGATAAAGAAGCGCGATGAAAATTATGTAGACGGCAATCAGAACTCCAATGAAGAGGATTTCCAGGGATCTGGCGTTCATCACAATAGGTGTCAGGTTCTGCGCCAGTCCCAGGTACTGCTTGTCGTTAATTTGCGCGACCACAATATTCCAGGTACTTCCGCCGGATTTAATGAGTGATGTTTTTACTATTGCGTCAGAATAGTGGATGCTTTCTTCCGTATAATCCCCCCTGCTGAGCTTGTCCTTTATAAGCAGCAGAAGCTCAGGAGGAAGTTGCTCATCGGAATTAATATTGAAATCGGTGTCAACCAGGAACGGGACGAAATGGATAGCGTGAGTCGAATGATCATTCGAGGCTTCAGATAAACCAGGAAAATCAGAGGCGTCCACTGTATCCAGCGGCGATGTGCCTATCATTGGAATCGCTATCTCAATGCTTGAAACCAGCATTGTTGTCGACAATGCAATATTCTGGCGCTCCATTTTTCCATGCGTGGAAATAAGGAACAGGGTGCCCGACAAAGCCATCAACGCAAAAGCGCATACAATGACGAGGAACAGAAAACTGTTCCCGTTGCCGCCAATAAGTTTTTCACAAACACCAGAAGCTATTTTTTTGATTCTGTACATTCAGCACTTCATGTTTTCTCCAGAATCTCTTCCCCTGGCGGAGCCGGAATTACGTCCTGGATCCGTATGTTAGCTTCCACTACCCGTAAACCTGTCATTTCCCAGATTCTCTTTGAGACAACGTTTCTCAAATCGGTTGTGATCTTCGGAATATCCGCGCCGTAGCGTACCCGAACCTGGATATCTATCGCCGCTTCTGTTGCACCGTGGTCGACCTTGATTCCATCCGTCCTGCCATTGAGCATATTCCAGAACCTGGTTACGACATCCTTTTTTGGAGGGGCAAGTCCGTCTATCTCACAGGACGCGAGGTGGGCGATCTGTGCGAGAACCTTTTTGTCGATGTTGTATCCGCCATCGACAGGCTGCTGATAAATTGTGCCTGTGGGATTTATGTAACCCGCAGAGCCGAGATTCGAAATAGAATCCGAGATCTCGTCTATTACATCCTCATCCGCGATGATATCCGGGTCGAGAGGAAGGTCCTCGATGTAATCCTCTGTCTCTTCGTCGTCCCAGTCATCGTCTACCTTTACAGGCTTGATCACCGGTGTTTTCTCGACGAGGACTTTTTTGCTTGCAGCTTTTTTCCTTGTCGTGGTCTTCTTGCCCGCGGTTTTTTTCGCGGGCTTTTTTTTCGTCGTTTTGGTTGCAGTTGATTTAGTTGCCGGCATGTTTGTGTTCCTCTCCGTTAATTTTCTTGATTGCCACTATCGTCGTATCGTCGAATTGGTCCATTCCGTCTGTGTGATTTTCTACCGCCTTGAAAAGCACCTCGACAATCGTCTCGGCGCTCTCGGTCGAGAATTCCCTCAAAATATCCTTAATTCTCTCATACCCGAACTGGGACCGCTCTGAATCCATTGCTTCGTTCAAGCCATCCGTGTAAATTAGAGCGACATCCCCTGAATTCATTGTTATTGATTCCTGGGCAAACTGGACATCTTCGACTATGCCCATCGCTATTCCATCGACAAGTACCTCATCGAATTCTTTCGATTCGTGCCTGTAAACCAGTATTGGTGTGTGTCCTCCCATTGAAATATCAATTTTATCTTTGTTGATTGCTGCAAGTGCGCTTGTTACAAACCTGCCTTCGCTGATCATCCTTACCATGTGGCTATTGACGGTCGTGATAACATCGCACGGGGAATTTCCGTTGCTGGAGGCTATAAACAGTGCCCGGGTCATCGCCATGAGCAGGCTTGCGGGAATTGATTTGCCGCAAACATCGGCGACGACAATCCCTAAAGTGTTATCTCCGTATGGGAGATAATCAAAATAATCGCCTCCTACTTCCTTGGCAGGAATACTTTTTCCGTATATGTCATATCCGGGAAAAGTAGGATGAACGTCCGGAAGCATCTCTTTCTGGATTTCATGCGCAATATTTAACTGGTCTTCCAGGATCGAATTAGCAATACTACGAAGATGCAACGTGCGATTATATGTAAATGATGCAGCAAGCGACGCTAGGGTTTTTACAGCGTTCAGGACCCGCCTGCTGATGATCGACGGGAATCCAAGAATAATCACGCCACCGACAACTTTGTCGCCCGTGGCAAGCGGGGTTACAAAGCGCCGGTACTTGATGTCGCAGATCTCCACGTAATCCATAATGCGGTCGTCCGGCCTTAAATTTTTAATTCCTTCTTTTACACTTCGCCCGTCTGACAGATCAGACGACAGGATCTCATCTTCGACACATCCCAGGGTCGCTACTTCCGTAATTTCCCGTGATTCCTCGTCGAGGATGATCGCGCAGCCCTTTGTGGTCTGGCAGAGCTCTAGTGCTATGAGCAGGAACTGGAGAAGAAATCCTTTCAGCGTTACATCTGAAACCGGGCTGATGCTCGATGTTTCAACCGCGGCTCTCAGAATTGATGTTAACTCGCTCACAGAATCTTCCTGGATATCGATCAGCCTCGCGTTCACCACAAGGAGAGAGACCTGCGAGCACAATTCGGGAAGGAGTCCAAGTATTTTCGAGTAATCATCTTCCCCTTCCGGAGCGATTCCTGCGAGATAGCCGATCACATTTCCGCCTGAAAGTATCGGGTGCCCGAAGAATCGGGGCTCATTCTTTCTGATTGAATGCTTCAGCAGTTTTTTTCGTCCGAAAACAAGCTCTTCCTCGAATTCGTATTTCTTCCCCAGGTGCTTCAATAATTCTTCCGCTATATATTCATCGAGTGAGACAAGATCCTCGGCGGATACTCCGTGTCCCGATACTTTTGCATAGACGACTCTCTGGTCGAGAAATGAAACCTTCGTCAGGTTACTTCCAAGTACCTTTGCAGAGGTATTCAGAACCGATCGCACCACATGCTCGAAATTATTTAATTCCGGCTGAAGGCTGGCGAGTTCCATCATCGCTTCGGACAACCGCAATCGCTCGCTGTAGATTTTTATGAGATCGAGAGCTATATCAAGGGGCTGGTCGCTTATTGGCTCGGATGCGAAATCCGCTGTCGCGTTCGAGGAATTTTTCTCAATTATCCGTATTATATTTTCCTTTATTTTTTCGCTGTCCTGGTCGAACGGAATTGACAGACTGATGCCGGTATTTTCTTCCGGGGTGGAGTCCAGGATCGCCGCGACCGGAATATTTGATGTCGATGGATTTATCCTGAGCCATAATGCGGTTGTGGACCCGGGGAGTCCGTCGGTGACTTCCCCTATAAGAACGATATCCGGGGGATTATCGACAGCCATTTTTATTGCGTCAAATCCATCAAACGCATGTTTTACCTCAAAGCCCTGGCCCTGAAGGTCCTTGCCGATCTGTTCGTTATCGCAGATCAACAATATGGAATATGTACGTGTAGTTTGCATAACAATACCTGCGAAGGTGAAAGTTTTCCTAAAATTACCTTCGAAACTTTTGTGCAAGTATTGTTTTATTAAACCTAGTAACCGCTTATTTTTCAGGCTTTTGGCATTAAGAGAGATATGTTCCGTTTAATACGGATTAAAAACAGCGGCTAATATTTTATCGATGAAGTGAATGCCCTAACGGGAGGACTGTACCGACTCGGTTGTGTCGGAGCGCGACAGGCTGACCACGCCGAGAATTATAAGGACTATCGAAGTTAATTTTAGTGCATTAATGGGTTCATTCAGGAACAGGTAACTTCCCAAAATTATCACAATATAGCTGATTGCCAGGAACGGAAACGCGAAGCTGACCGGTACCGACGATAAAATTTTCAGCCAGGCAAGTCCGAATACAAAATAAAAGCAGAGTCCAAGAAAAACCTGCCAGTAAAAAACCATGACGAAGAATTCCGAAAGATTGGAAGGAAACCCGCCAAGTTGCTCAGGCGACTTTATGAAATTTACTCCCGACTTAATGAATACCTGGGCGACACCCGCCATAGTCACCATGATTATGATGAACAGGATCATGCCCGGAGACGCTTTTTTTATTTTTACGGCGGATTTTTCCATCAGCTGAACCCAAGGCAGATAATTCCCGCGAGAATCAGAATTATCGCCCCGATCTTCCATTTATCTATCCGTTCCTTGAACAGGAATTTCCCGGCAACAATAATGATGATGTAACTCACGCTGATACAGGGATATGCAAACGACAGGTCAACCTTTGAAAGCACCCATAGCCATAGTACCGTTGACACCACGTAAATTGATAAGCCGAATAGTACCCAGAAGTTGGTGAAAATACTGAAGAGAGCGTTCCGCATGGGCCTCAGGGCACCGCCGGACGAATTGCGGACAATGTTCATCCCCGTTTTCATCGAGATCTGCCCGATGGCACCCATCGAGATCGCGGTAAAGAGTATGGTTAAAACCTTGGCACTGGGCATGGCAAAATTATCAGCCCGTGCATTCTATCATTTATTCGCATTGGTATGAAATAACTTAATCGAACCTGACCGAAATTCCTGAATTGGAGCCCTTATCCATTTCTTCCAGCAGATCCCTGGGTACGCCTTTCACTATAACCTGTTCGCCGACTTCAAGTCCGCTTAATATTTCAGTCTCCTCGTAGTTGGTTTCACCGGTCTCGACTTCGCGGATCTCTATCTTTTGATTGTCATCAACGACAAACACATAATATTTGTCATCCTTTTCCGCGAGAGCGACATCGGGAATCAGCAGCAGGCTGTCGAATGAATCCGTCACAATCTGGACTTCAGCCGACATGCCAGCCATCAATCTCCCGTCGTCGTTGGGAACATCTATCTCTACAGTGAACGATGTTACCCCGCTCGCCTGCGACGCCTGCGGATGAATTTTTGTCACCGTGCCGTGAAATTCCTCATCGGGATAAGAATCTACTTCCAGGATAACTTCCTGCCCCTGCTCAACGAATCCGATATCCGATTCGTTCACGGATGCGATCGATTTCATCGTGGTTAGATCACCGATCGTGAAAAGGGAATCCCCGACACTGAAACTCGCCAGCGTGCTTACAACCACGCTTCCTACAGTAACATCCCTGGATAAAATCACTCCCGACATGGGTGAGTAAACAGTAGCGTCGCCAAGTGCGTTTTCCGCTTCGGTTACACGGACCTGCGCAAGCTGGACAGATGCGCGCGCTTCAAGGAGCTGCCCTTCGGTGGACCCGTCCAGTAAAACCCGCAACGCATCCCGGGCGTGGTCGAGATTCTGCTGTGCCTGCTCGACCGCCGCCTGTGCGCTGTCAAGCTCTTCGTCCGACGCAAATCCGGACGCATGCAGGTCGGCTGTGTAATCGAGATCCTCCTGAGCTTCACGCAGGGCAAGTTCCGCGGATTCCACATTCGATTCAAGCGACTGTTTCTGCGATGGCTGCCATCCGCGCTCGACCTCGCTTAACCTGGCGCGTGCCTGGGTCAGGGATGCCCTTGCTGAATCGAGTTGAGTGAGCAGGTTTTCCTGGTCGAGTGTAGCGAGTGGATCGCCAACATTTACCCAGTCCCCGACATCGGCGAACAGTTCCTCGACCTTGCCGCTGGCTTCCGGGCGAACCTGGACAATTTCGTACGGATGCAGGGTGGATGACGCGAGAATTGTTAACCGCAGGTCGCCTGTATATACGGATTCGGTGGACTGATAATCCTGGATAGTCCACCGAGTCTCTTTTTTTGTCTTCGAATATGATGTGTATGCAATTCCGCCGACGAGCGCGACCAGAACCACGAAGAAGATCCAGTTCATCAGTTTTCGCCGTGCGGCTTTTTTCTTTTTCTTTTCTTTCCCCATTTTAAAATCTTCCGTTTAATTTGCTCCCGGCTGCATCATGTGTCCCATGGCGGCCAGACCGGCACCACCGAGAATCATAATTGCGATTGTAATGCCTGTGACCATGTAAGCATGTGCGCGTGAGCATTTGTTGCTGTGGAAGACGGCGAACGCGAGTACAAAAAATCCCCATATAAGGAAAGGATCGATTGACGCGAGGATTGCCTCGACAAAATATGGAATTTCGGTTGTTGAAGGAACAATTGCCAGGGCGCTGTAAGGCTTAACTATATGCATATCCTGTAACTGCGCCATGGTAAAGGACTCTCTGGTCGCAATTACCGCTGTAGTCGCTATCTGTCCCAGGATCGATATGAAAGTTGCCCACGGGACCACCCCCCACAAACGTTTAAAATGCACATCGTGTCCCATCACCATCCCGATAAAGTAAATCAGGACTACATATATCAGCCATGCGATCAGATAACCGATCGGAGCGAGGAATGCCTGGACGTAAGCCATGATCCTGACCGTCTTCAGGCCTATTGCCATCTGGGCATCCTGTTCTTCTGGTGACCCTTGAAACATGGGTGCCATCTGGGTGACTGCCCCTTCTTCCATTGCCGGAAGCATTTTGGGCATCGCGATCATCCCGAGCGCTATCGAAATCAGTGAGATAACAATGAAGGCAGTCCAGAAATCCGGTTTTAAGGAGAGATATTTGAATGTAGCATCCGGGGAGGTGTACACGCCCGTGATTTTTTCCACAGCCGTCAGATCTTCATCATCTTCATCCTCGTCCTCGTCGAGGTCTTCCCCTTCATCGACTACCGCCGTGGATTCTTCCAATTCTTCGCTCGTATTTTTTTCCAGCTCATCCATGTCTGTTCCCCTTGTCACGCCGTAACCCGTGAACCTGATAACTTTGGCGGATGGGTAGTGTCTGAGATTTTTTTGCCGTCGAGCATCCTGACAACCCGGCCTGCATATTCCGCGATCTCTTCCTCATGGGTTACGATCAATATCGTTTTACCTGTGACATTCAGCTCCCAGAAAAGTTCCATTATTTCAGCCGAGACCCGACTGTCGAGATTACCTGTAGGCTCGTCGGCAAGCAGAATATCCGGATTGTTGATAATTGCCCTCGCAACAGCTACCCTCTGCTGTTCGCCGCCGGATAATTCGTTTGGCCTGTGGTGAACTCTCTCTCCCAATCCGACCTTGGTCAGGGCGACAATCGACTTTTCCCGCCTGTGCGATGCGTTCGCGTAAACCAGGGGCAACTCGACATTTTCGATAGCACTCGTTCGTGGCAGCAGGTTGAACGACTGGAATACAAACCCGATGCGTTCATTCCGTACATGCGCAAGTTCATTATCCGTCATCGTGCTGACATCGTCGCCGGACAGCCGGTAATGTCCCGATGTGGGGCGGTCAAGGCATCCGAGGATATTCATCAGGGTGCTTTTGCCGCTTCCCGACACACCCATTATCGCAACAAACTCCCCATTTTCTATCGTCAGGTTTACGCCATCCAGCGCATGGACGGACGTACCGCCCATCCGATATATTTTTTTGACATTTTCCACTTTTATGAGCGACTTCTCACTCATTGTGTGATCTGTCCATCCTCGTAATAATCGGTATTCAAGAGAATTGAATCCGGCAGAAAAGAGTCGTTGACCAGGAATTCGATTCGCGACACGGCAAGTATCGAGTCCGCCATCGCGCGGTAATACGCCAGGTGCGCGTTGGCAAGTTCGAGGTCGAAATCTAAAAGGTCGCGCGATGTGATGAGTCCGAGAGAAAATCTCTGCCGCTCCCGCTCGAGTTTTATTTCCTGGACGTGCAACCCCTCCTCCGTAACATCTATTCTCAGATTCGCGTTGGAGAGATTCTCAAGCGCCGAACGAATGTCCCGCTCCAGGTTCCTGAGAAAATCAGTTTTCTCAAGATTTATCTGATCGATGTTGAGACCGGATGATTGAAAATCCGCCCTTGCCGCGCGATTTCCTCCAAGAGGAATCTTGTAGGACAGACCCGTGAACCAGTTGAAATCACCCACTGACTCGATACTTCTGCTGTAACTTCCACCTTCACCGGACAGGCCCATCACAGTGTTCCATGTCAGCGACGGCTGAACGCGGTCGGCGGCAAGCATCCGGTCTAGTTCCGCCTGCTGCAGACGCAGGTCAAGATCATCAAGGTCCCGCCTGTTTCTCTGCGCCTGAATGAAAAGTTCATCAAACAAATATTCAGACTTCAATGGTGTTAGAAAGTCGGTATCTATCCCAATTTCCCGCGATATGGGAATCCCTGTAAGGTTTTTCAATGTATCAAGTGATGTCTGGAATGCCGAATTGGCATTGATCAGCGATTCCTGCCGTTCCGCGAGCCCCGATTGAGCGGACAGAAGTTCGTACTCTGCGAGCTGTCCGACATCGATGCGCGCCTGAACCTCATCAACAAGTGCGCTCGCGGTCTCGAGGCTCAGTAGTGCAACATCTATACGTACCGCGGCCAGGACCGCATTTACATAGGCCTCAATTATTGAAGCTCTCAATCCCCGCTTAGCTTCGTTTACCGATAACTCCGCCCTGTTAATGGAAATATTGGACTTGATGATCCCGACACGGTTGATGAAATCTCCGCTGCCTTCGAACAGTGGCATTGAGTAAGTTAATCCAAGCTGTGTGTTGTATGTTGTAAAATTAACCGATTGCTGGTCTGTTGTGGTCGATCCCCAGTCCCGTGTCTGATCGAGCGAAAATACCCAGCTGCCGCCAATTGTGGTAGGAAGATTATACCGGGCACCGAAATCCATGTTTGAGTTGGTGCCTGTGGATCCTGTGCCGCCCGACCTGCGAGCGCTTCCACCTGATAAATCCAGCTCAAAACCGGGATCGAATACGCTTTCCGCACGCATTCTCTCGAGCAGGCTCAATCCTACACCAATCCTCGTTCTCTGCAGGCTTATGTTTGAGACATCTGCGATCTCAAGGCAGTCGTTAAGGCTTAAATATGCGGGCTCCTGATCTGAACCCGGATCGAGTAATTCAGTCTGGGAATATGCCGGGACGGCGATAATGGCGAAAAGAGTTAGGTAAATTCCAGTTAAAACGTAACGATGAAGCATGTGTTCAGCCCTGACTTTTCATGAGACAATGTCCACCGCCATTGGTTTCAGTAAAATACTCCCCTGTGGCGGAATAAATCGGTTCAATTTTAAATAAGTTAATCTTTCTTAATCCGAAAATCCACAAAGGGGGATTATAACAGATTAACCGATTACTGACGCCTGCAACCCGATAACTTTTCCCTCGCGCCTGTACGAGAAAAAATTTACTTTGTTGGTGTATGTCGATAATTTACAGATGTCGATATTTTCATCCGGGATTCCCAGTTTCCTTAGCCTGATATTAAGGCAGGTTGAGAGGCTTAACATATACCTGTCACCGCGTCCGGGAGTCCATCCGGGACGCCTGTCGGGCAGGATATCCCAGTCGGCGTCCGAGTATCCCGCCGTTTCAAGGGCGGCGATAACTTCCGGCCCAACCTCGTAGTGGTCGATATCAATGGAAGGTCCTGCTGCCCAGAGCAGATCGGTTGGTTTGGCATCGAATGTTTTAACGAATCCGGTGAAGGCTTTTTCAATTATATCCGCAGCCACAGACCGCCATCCGGCGTGCACCACTCCGGTCGTGTGCGAATTCTGGTCGTAAATGAGTATCGGAAGGCAGTCCGCTGTCGTAACCCCGATGAAGACGTTCCGCCTTGTGAAAGGCTTGATCATACCGTCACCCTCACCGAGAATTCTGAAACTGAACCCGCTTTCCGACCGCTCGTCACCCGGGAGATTTTCAAAATCGAGAATTCTCACTGTGTTGCCGTGGACCTGCTTGTGCAGGTAGCAGATATGGATGGGAGTGAAAAGCGAGTCTCTAAGCTTTGTCCACCACTCGCAGGTCTCGGAAATCGAGTCGACCCTGAAATTTGCCGGACCGGGTTGTCCGGGCTGCTTGTCGGTAATCGACAGCCGCCTGGTAGTAAATGCGTGCGGTACTGTGAGGGGAAACAGGTCGGTCCTCAGTACAAGTAGGTCTCCTGCCCGGTGTAATTGAAACATGTATCCTCCCCACGATGCCTGGGGCGTATATCGTGCTATATTTGGCTTATTCTTGCAAGTGGGAGATAGTGTTTGCAAATCGCATCCAGATAAACCAAGGGGGATAAAAAAAGGCAGGACTTAGCCTGCCTGATGATCGTTACATAATTTAATTATTCTTCGGTATCGATCTCGATCGTGTACTCGCCTTCGCCCGACCACTGCCACAGGTGGATGTAACATACACCGGGGACTTCGGGACGGAGTTTTTCAGGTGCGCCGTAATCGACACTGTCGTCAACCAGATCTTCATCGGAGTAAATTTCCCAGTCGATCTCGACCTCGTCTTCATCAAAATCCAGGGTGAACGTCGGGTATCGCCCTTCCTGTCCTTCGAGGACAAACCAGTCTTCATCATCCTCGCACATATAGCCGTAAATTTTGAAGTCGGAAATTGTATCTGCAAGATCCATATCGTCGTTAGGTTCGATCTCGTCATCTCCAGCGCACTCGTCATTCGCAACGTCGGTGGGAGTGATCTCGATCGTGTAGTCGCCCTGTCCGGACCAGTGCCACAGGTGAATGTAGCAAGTTCCGCGGACAGCAACTTCTCTCATTGACTCGGGAGCGCCGTAGTCATAACTTGACCAGACAACTTCGTCGTCGGAGTACACTTCCCAGTCTATCTCGACATCGTCATCGTCAAAATCGAGAGTGATTTCGGGATAGTAGCCTCCCTGGCCTTCGAGGACATACCAGTCGTCGGTATCGTCCGGCCCGATGGTGCCCTCGATTTCGAAACCGTCGATTGAATCGGCGAGATCCATTTTATCGTTGCTTTCGATTTCGTCGGGACCTTCCTGGGCGATAGCCGGATATAAGCATAGTCCCAGCATTAACAGGACTGCGATTAAAGTTGAAAATGTTTTTTTCAATTCTCCGCGTCTCCTTATTAGTAGTATAGTAAAAGACTTAATAGAATCTTATCAGAATTTACTGCCTTGAACATCTGCTGCAGTTATTTTATTCGTTCCAGTTCGAGAAAAATGTACGCTGATCCGGGTTCCGAAAATTCCATATCTGGCATGCTGAAGATAAGGGTGTCGTGGTCAGGCATGGTGAGGTTGAGGATGATCCAGTCGTCGAGTGTGTCCGGGAAGTCGCCTATTTTTTTAATGTTATAAAGGGCTTCGGACAGATCAATCGATGGAAATTCCGACCCCATCAGGATCTTATCTCCAATGCTGAGATCATGGAAGATGTCCGAACTGCGGTCGTACCCTGTAATGTGTCCGGTCCACCGGCCGGCTTCATCGGCGTAAATCAGTACGCTGAAGTCCGGGAAATCTCCCGCTGTTCTCCAGAATCCGGCTGCGTCGATACCCGGGGCGCTCTTCTCGAGATTGTAATCGTTCAGAAGCGACGAGCCGTCGTCTGTATGGAAAAGCATTACGTCATCAGCCTGCAGGCAGTACGATGTTTCTCCCATGAAAAACCCTCCGCCTGCATAAAGCGGGAATCGAAATTTTTCATCCGCGTCGAAGCAGTTGCCGCCGGAATATGTCAAGGTCGCGAATATCTCGGCGAAGGTGTACCCGAAATCCTCTTCGAGATTGTCCGGATTAAGAAGGACGAACAGGAATCCATCGCCGGCTTCAAGATTCGGAATCGAGACTATGTCGTACTCGGATTCGTCCGTCGTGACGTGCCATGTCCCCGAGATATCGGGCTCGGATGTTTCGGCGAAAGAGGTGCTCCCACACGACAATATCACATAGATTAAAACCAGAATTTTATACGAACGCACTCTCATATCCACTGTCCCTTATGAACAGGCACGTGACCTGTGTCGTATTCTGAATCCGTCTGATCTGTTCCGGAGATAGGGTATCACCTAATCCGAAGATCGCGATATCACATTCGGGCATATTGGCTAGAGCACCGGGAAATTCGCCCTGCACCACATTTACCGCTGTTTTAACCGGAAGGCGCGCATCCTCCTTGAGGACCTCGAAGAATTCGGTTGTGCGGCGAGCTTCATCGTCGTCTCTTGCAAGCGCTACCAGGTTCAATGTAGCGCCTTCCCAGTTCCTGTATAACTGGAGAGCCAGCAGGATCGCAGTACCCATTTTTTCCTCGATGGCATCGTCTATTATCTGGTGAATCTTCTCATCCTTACCGGGATTATCGCTCAGGGTTATCAGGAGGACATTTGGCCGGAAAAACGTCTCGTGCATCATCTGGATGATGGTCCGGGTCTCATGCACGAAATCGTCGCCTTCCACAACCGATGATATAAAGAACATCTGCTCCTTCTTGATTGGCTTTAAGGCATCGTCAAGCTGCGCGAGTTTTTTTACCCTCTCTCCGCTCGACACGCTGAATGCTATGACGTTCCCACCGGGAAAGCAGATGTCCCTTGTGAAATTAATTATATCGGTGCTGTTTTTCGGGTCTTCAAGAGGAAGAAGCAGGTCCGGTTTCCAGGATTTTTCATGGCGCGGAAGATGAACAGCCTGCCGTGCAGCCCATCCTGCGATCGAGGATAGAAGTCCGCTGCGGACATCCCCCCATTTTGCCACCAGCCCGGCGCGTATAAGCAGAAAGTAGATCAGGGATGTAAGGAGGATCGCCAGAATCCGCGCGATCGGACTTATGAGAAGCATAATCGCAAGGCACGAAACGGCGCCGTAAAGCGATACGAACGCCGGGATCCTGAACGCCGGACGGAAACTTACAATTCCGATAACCTGCTCTATAAATGTAACCATGTTGACCATGCCATAGGTGATCAGGAAAAACATGTCAGTAATTGCGCAATCGCGTCCAGCGATCCGACAAGCACAAAATCAGGGAAACAGCTCCCGTCAGAATTACCGCGTTTCTCGGTTGCCCCGACGCGCTGGCTGTTGCGAAATATCTTGACGCGGGGATAACGCCATGTTCACCGAGCGCGTAAAGGGTTCGTGGAGCCGCAACCATGGAACCAAGTGCTGATGATAATGTCGCCGCAAATACACCGGCGTAGAAGGCGGGTGAGAAGAAGCTGATATCTCGCATTATGTTCAGGTCAGTGAGAAGCAATCCCGCCTCAACCCGGTAGGCGAGAATCACGGCAGTAGCCATGTATGCGATAAACCCGACTCCGATCGAGAGCATGATTCCTTTCGGTATAGCCGTCCTTGGATCCTTTAAATCGCCGATACGGAAAATATTATTCGTCCGAATCGGAACCCGATTCCGTTTCCTGGTTAATCATGCCCCTGAAGCGGTCGGCACCGGGATTTTCTTCAGGCTCTTCCTCTTCGGGCTCCGGTTCCGGCGCAAGCACAATAATCCAGTAATCAGCCATAGGGTAATCGGTCAGATCGGGATTAATCAAATCCTCGACCGGTATCGCGATTATGGAAACTGCATCGGCCGACGGCATGTTTCTCTTTACACGTGAAAATGTACCTAGGTAATCGCCTGTATGGAAATTTCCGTTTACGTGGTAAATGACAGAATCTTCGTATTCAATAGAGGCACGAGTGATCGATTCCGCCATGGTCTCATCTTTCAAACATTGTGCCTGGTAGAAAGAATAGATGGAATCTTCATCGGTAGCATCGCCATGCTGCGCCGGACCGCTCATCACTTCAAAAAACTTCTCCCAGTATGCGTCGCGGGGCGCTTCATAGGTTGACGCAATCCAGTCAAGTTCCTCGTCGGTCCAGTCAGCGTCGAAATATCCTTCCACCGACGCCTTGTGCGCGAGATCGCGCGGGCAATTCGCCGCGATTACCGGTTCGCCGATCTCTTTGGCGAATTCGATCATGGGACGGTAATCGGTATCGTAGTTTCCCCATGGCCGGGACGTTTCGAGAAATGTGGTTTCGTCAATTTCCCCGGCAAGGTATGAATTGAGAATGTCCTGGACATCGCGTTCGAACATTTCCATGGTCAATACTACCGATCCGTTATAGCGGTAAATGCCCTGCATGACCGCAAGTTCCATAGCGTGTGTGGCTGGGTCATCGTGATTTTCACCGAAGGTGACTATGTCGGCGTTTGAACATCGGTAAACGAGACCTTCAAAATCGATTATGGTCATCGTGCGGGTGTCAATGACTCGGTTTGGCAGGACTACGTCGGATGCATAAGCGGGAAAAGCAAGCAGAAGAAGAGAGAAAATTGTCAGCGTAATAATCGAATTTTTCATATCGCATTAATCCTGTGAGATTGGAATATTAATCAGGTAATGGATTTATCAGGGGAAGTATACCCCTATCGTCGGTAAGGTAAAGCTCAATTTCGAAAAGCCGGTTCCATGGAAGCTCAACAATGAAAGATGTTTCTGTGAGAGGCTTTACTATTCTGAAAGGAATGGCGAGATGAATTCCAAGCTGTTCCCATTCGTTCATGAGTTCGGCAGCGATTTCGGATGCTTCAGTCGCGGAAAGTTCATCGGAAAGGTTGTATTGATCGGCACCGATTGAACCGATGTATTCTCTACGAATTCCACGGACATTTCTTTGGTAAAAATAATCATCGAGAAGTCGTGCCCACAGGAATGTTTCGACCCCGGCACGTACTCCTTCGGGATTTGAAGTGTGATCGTAGGCGAAGTCCATACAAATCCATAGCGCGAGCGCGGATCCGATTGTGTTGCTTGCCGTATTCCAGCCTAAATAGCCGATCAGATTTTCAGGGGTGTGCCCCTGAGACCATGTATCGAACAGGATGCTGTCGCCGCCATTGAGAGCTCCGATATCGGCGACAATCACATCGCGGCCGGCAATCGAATCGCTTTTCACCATGATGTTTAACATCCGGTCATCGCGGTCCTGAAATCCCTGTCCGTTAATCCATAAAACCGGACGGTAATTTTCCGTGAGATCAATTTCCGGGGATATTTTTACTCCAAGCCAGTCTGCCATGAAAAGTATATTTTCAATGACCATCGACGATTCAAACATCATCACATTCGTGATATCCGCCGGATGAGTCCATGTTATTGGAACTGTAACCGCCTTGAATTCCTGCTTTTCGCGCAGCGCCCTTGCAAGAAGAAGCATCATGCCTTCGTCGGTGCCGTCATAAACATAGTTGGAATATTCACCAAGAATTAACTTGATGCCGTCGGATAATGGACCGGGTCGGTTATCATCGAGCGTGATCAGCAGACGATCCGGATTTAGACCGCAGTCGCCGAGAAAATACATCCAGCCACGGATTCTCAGGATGTAATCGGCTAAATTTTGATCGTCGGGGAGTTGAGAAATTCCCTGGATCGATGAAAGTACCTGTCGCTGCAGATCAGGATTTTGAAGTTCGTTGCGGATTCGCGCGTACTCGGATTTTTGTTCGTTGCTTAATACGGTCGGCTCTACTCTAGGCAAAGCGAAATGAACAAGGGCTTTGGGATTGATATCAGGGATTTCGAGCTCCCACGGGTTAACTGTCCGCGAATTGACCAGGGAATCCGCGACCGCAGCATTGAGTGAAACGCAGTCGGCGGTTGATGCGTCGGATGGGTCAAAGGAAATATCGAGTTCAACACCCGCGATAGCGCCGAATTGTTTCAGAAAAAGATAATTTGGAGGGCGGTCATCGAGTGTCAGGATTTTTAAATTGACAGGCTCGGACGCGGTCGCGGGTGAAGGGATCAATCCGGCCAGACACAGAATTAATATTGTCGCTTTTAATATTTTCATTTGCCGATACAGAAATGTGAGAATATCTCGTCCAGGTCGGCGGATGAGATCCCGTCGCCCAGAATTCTACCAAGAGTACGGTCAGCGCCCCATAGTTCAGTGGCTGCAATGTCCTGCGGGACCTCATTTTTTTTTATCCCGTCTGCAATATTTTCAATAATGGAAACGGTCTCGCCAATTAATGCATTCTGCCTTGATTCGGTGATGATTATTTCGTCCTGGTGCGATGACAGGTCGAGCCTGGAGCTTATTTCCCCAACCAGCGAACCAATATTATCACCTGATTTGGCGCTGAGATCTAACATTGACTTTCCAGCCTGAACAGAATTCGGGGGAAAATCATTGGGCAGGCTTACTTCCGGCAGATCATTTTTATTCCTCACGAAAATTATCTCAGCTCCGGAATCGCGTGTACGTTCGATAGCTTCCTGAATCAAATCGATATCATATTGATCTACCGGGGAAGAATAATCCAGAACTATCAGAACAACATGCGCTTTTTCGACTTCGCGCCAGCTACGCTCGATGCCTTGGAGTTCAATTGAGTCGGTGGTGTCTGATTTTTTTCTGATGCCGGCAGTGTCGAGGAGCTCAAAAGGGAAGCCATCTATAAGCATTGAACCGGAGACCACATCGCGGGTAGTTCCCGGTGTTTCGGTAACAATAGCGCGGTCCTCATTCAATATGGCATTCAGAAGACTCGATTTACCGACATTGGGCTTGCCGATTATCGCAAGCCTGATGCCTGAGAGTAATTTTCCGGTTTTATGGGACGCCAGAAGTTTATTTAATTTCTCGAGTATGGAATTCAGGGCGGAAATTATCTGCGGCTCTTCGACCGAGTCTTCGACTTCCTCCGGATAATCGAAAACAACTTCCAGATTTCCAAGCAGGCGCCTGAGGTCGTTTCGAATGCTATTTATTGCGGCGCGCAGAGATCCCGCACGCTGACGGACGCCTTCCCGGGTCGCGGATTCGCCCGACGATGAGACAATTCTAGCTACAGCCTCAGCCTGGGTCAGGTCCATTTTTCCGTTAAGGAATGCACGACGTGTGAATTCGCCGGGCTCGGCAGGACGGAGCCCCAGGTCAATAAGCACACTGAACATCGATTTAATTATTGACATTCCGCCGTGAAGGTGAAATTCGACAATATCTTCGCCGGTATATGAATTGGGTTTAGGGAAGTAAATGAGTCCGGAGTGATCTATCGGTTGACCGTTATATGAAAAGTCGCTGAGTGTGAACTGGCGCGGAAGAAATTTTTTCAAACCGGTAAGAGTGCTTGCTGCTTTCCATGAATCCGGACCGCTCAGGCGCACGATTGCGATCCCACTTCCCGATCTTGGAGGAGAAGATGTAGCGAGTGCGAAAATGGTGTCAGCGAAATCCGGCATGGCAAATTATGATACATGAGAAGGTATCGTAATTGCTATCGGATTGAACCTTTGGAGGATGCAGATAATCTCACCTGATAGATGGCAGATTGACGGATTACAGTGCCAATCAGGCTGAAGTAGGCAGATTGGGAAGCGGGTTGGGAGAAACCCGCCGCCCCCGGCGATAGTCGGGGGTGTTTATATGAAAAACTTATTCCATCAGACTCCTTAACTCAATCATCATAACAGGCTATAATGAAAACCATGCGAATGGCTCTCGATATTGGCGGGACTGCGATCAAGTGCGCGATCGTGGCGGATGATGGAAAGATCATCCGCGAAGGGAAATTCCGCACAGATTCCACTCTCGATTCCGGAACATTTGGACGACTTATTGTCGAAGGAGTACGGGATTTTCTGTCGGGCGGGGATGAGCAGATTACAAGCATTGGCGCCGGGATGGCGGGCTTCACCGACGCAAAAAAGGGAATTATCTACCAGAGCCCGAATATCCCCGGCATTCGGGACTTTAACCTTGTGAAAGTGCTTGAAGATGAATTCGATGTTGAAGCGTATGTCGACAACGACGCAACAGTCGCGGCATGGGGCGAATTTTTATTTGGCGGGCACAATGTCGACGACCTCCTTGTTGTAACCCTCGGGACCGGCATCGGCGGAGGGCTGGTATTGGGCGGACGACTTCATAGAGGAGAACATGGCTTCACCGGAGAGATCGGGCAGATGGTGCTGCATCCGGATGGTGATGAATGTCGTGGTGGCGGAGCCGGATGCCTTGAATTATATACAGGGCGAAAAGCGGTAATTGAAAAATATTGCAGGCTATCTGGTGCTGATGAAAAAATTTCCCCGCGCGAGATCTATGAAAGTGCGGCAGATGGTGATTCGGCAGCCCTCGAGACCTGGTCCGATTACGGGCGGGACCTGGGAATTCTAATGGCGTCGGTGGGGAATTTACTTGATCTGGGAGCGATTGTGGTCACAGGGGGGTTGTCAGGAGCGTATAATTTCTTTTATCCTGAGTTGAAACGCACCCTGAGAAAGTATTTAATATCGCCGTTGAAAGATACGCTGGA
>DASWIV010000254.1:0-10569 GCA_036397475.1 bacterium | reverse complement strand
TTTACATCACCATCAGGTTGTCGTTCGACTTCGCGGTTTTCGCTATCATCGCCCTTGCGCATGATGTCCTTATCCTCTGTACCGTGTTCGCTATTTTCGGATTTGAGATCAACTCGCCGTTCGTCGCGGTACTGCTGACAGTGGTCGGTTATTCGATCAATGATACGATCATTATCTATGACCGAATACGCGAGAACATGAAAATAAAGAGGCACCTGACCTTCGATATGATGGTCAACCAGAGCCTTCTGGAAACAATGGCACGGTCGATCAACACATCTGGAACAACCCTTCTGGCGATTCTCGCAATTTTGATTCTCGGTGGAATCAGCCTTCAGGCGTTCATGGTAGGACTTGGCGTCGGTATCTTCGCGGGGACTTACTCAAGCATATTCATCGCCAGTCCTCTTCTGGTCCTGTGGCGAATGAAGAAGAAGGGCACACTTGAAATTGAGAAGGAAGTTAAACCTGTCATCGATATGATATCGGACGATGATGATGAAGATGAGGAGGAGGAGTCCGGGACTGACCAGATCACAGGTCTTTCCGGCCCTGTCAGTCCGAAGCCATCAAGTGGCAGGAAAAAACGGCGTCGGCGACGCCAGTAATAATCTTAAAAAAAATCCCCGGGACTTCCATCCCGGGTTTTTTATTGTCAATTAATGTTAAAACCCCAATTGGGAAGCCTGGAGTCAATTATTGGTATTGTGTCATCACGCTTGACGCTTTCGTCTGAACACACCGGGCGACCCATGACTCCTGTCGAAAATATTTCTTCCTGGTTAAAAATTTTTTGTGTTACTACGGGACCCCTGTTATTTAATTTGAATTCCATATATTCCACAGTTAAATCTGGTGTGATTCCCAGGTAAAAAAATCCTGAGCTATTTTCATCAATTAACGGAAATTGAATAACTGGAGAGTCGTCCAGGTCCCACTTGCCATTCAACAGCTCCTCAGATGTGGATGGAAGTTCCAGCTTATCTGTCCAGTAATCAACCAGCAGGGCATCGCATATTTGAAATAGCAACATGATCCTGACATTCTCCGGGTTTGAGTCGCTCCAAACCTCATCCTCCAATTCCTGATATTGATCATTAAGAGCATACACAAGGTCCGCATTGCCTAGTTCCCAGGATTGATATTCTTCATTACCATTGTCCGACCCCCAAGGCATGAACGCAATCAAATTGTACCCATATATAAATAATTGTAACTGCAATGCATCAGGATTAAGTCCCGGAGCAGTAACTTGATCGGTAATTTTGATGCCTGGTGCATAATATTGAGGGATCGGAGTCAACAAGTGCCATCCTGATTCGAGAAGTTCATTGTAACTAAGGGGCATTCTGTTGTACTGCCTGTAAAATGCTTCCAACTCGCCTTTTATTTCCAGGTTGATAGTTGAAATAAAATTCAGCCGGCGCTGTGAATCGCTGATGCCTGCAAAAGCCCTGGAAAAATCACCTGATGCTTGATTTCCGGTTAAATTCTTTCCGGATTGTTGACTTGTCTGATATGGACCTGAATGCTCGCAACAGCTCAGGTCAGGTTGTGTCGTACAACATACCATTTGCTGTCCTGCAGGAATGCATCCCTGGTGTCCTACGCATGTCCTATAACACGGAGGAAATGGGGGGAAATCACATGGATCAGGGTAACAGCAAAAATGATCTTCAGCAAGAACAGGCGATGCAATCCCGAAACATAAGATCAGCATCGCCACACACCTCCAATAAAAAGTATACCTCAAGATTACCACAAAAAAACAAGACACACGTGATTTCGGAAAAAATTTACGCAATTAATAAAATGAAAAATCCCGGGACTTTCATCCCGGGTTTTTTTGTCAATTTTAATTGTGCTTACCAGTCTCCCGGAGCTGTCCAGTAATCGAAGTGATCGGTACTAGGCATTATGAAATACCTTTCGGTATCGCTTGCGTTTGCTGAAAGTGCTCCGGACGCCCAGTACTCTCCGGGCGATGAAGTGTTGCTGTCAATGATGGTCATATCCGAATCCATCCTGACAACTTCGGTGGCGTCGCTGCTGAGTATCCGGCTCATAACCGAAATCCTGCAGTGCTCGGGATCGCAGTTATCCCATCCCACATGATCGATTGAGATATCCGCTCCCGCTGCCTGGTAAATTCCGGACGCGGCAACCAGGTTGATCTCCGATGAGAATACGTTAGTCGTATTCGACATGTATGACGGGGGAGAGGTGGAAAGATCAACCTTATGTACCACACCACGCGCCGGTGCGGGGCCGGCTTCGAGTATGTAAAGGTAGTTAGGTTCGAATGCCGCAATCATGTCGAAGATATTAAGGCTGGAATCGAAGTCCGATGTCAGGTTGACCGAATCGGCACCCACATAGTTATAAAATCCGCTCGGCTGGCCTGTGTCGACTATATATGTCCAGTGCTCCAGGGTAGCAGTTGTCCCTCCACCTGAAATTGCTATCGCCCATATGCCGGCGTCCTTATCGATCGTGACCGCCGCTATTGCATCGGCTGAACTGACATCGGTCAGGGTTTCCATAACCGGATTGCCGAATAGCACATTCGCGTCCAGCACCGTAATACTACTCGGCGTGCTTGAAAGGACAGTGGCGATTCTATCGTCCGTCCATGGGTCAGTTGTATCGGGGTCCGGTGCAGCGTCGAGTGAAAGGACCACATTTCCGCTTCCGATTCCATACCTGTACTGGACCGCCGGATTAATAACCGCTCCGCCGGATGTGACATCGAAGTTCATTATCGTAGATGGCCCCGCCTGGACTATTCCGTTATGATCCAGCGGTCCACCATTGAAGAATGACATATCCAACCTTGGCAGGATCGAGTGCGGGTACGCCGAATAGCGGGTCCAGCTGCTTGTACCGCCGTAGGTATGCCCGTTGATTCCGCAGGTTGACAGTCCGCGGGTGACATCCAGAATCGGGCTTGTTCCGTTACTGTACCCGTCGTTGACCCTAACCTGAATGTCATACAGGCCGACAGGATAGGTACACCAGTCAATAATGAGACTGTCTCCGGAATTTGGCGGGGTGGTAAAGCTTGCCGGTTCCCCGTCCGCTACCACCGACCACATATAAGTATGGGTCTGGTTGTTATCGGGGTCCGTTAATGTACCCGGATCGTATTGTGCCGCGTTATCGCTTTCATCCACCGATGTTGGTCCGGAGATCGCTCCTAACGTTGGTGCCGTATTCTGAAGATCGACTGTAAGGAGAGTTCCAGACGCTGGAGGGGCGACTCCATCGTCAACCTCGAGATTGACATCGTAAAGTCCGACATCGTACGTCGACCAGTCCTGATCGAGCGAGTTGCCGGATCCATTCGCCGGGATATTGTAGTTCGGTGAATTACCGGATGCGACAACGCTCCAGTTCACCGTAAGCGTTTGTGCTGTATCCGGATCGGTGATTGTCGCCGAGTAATTTTCGTTATTGTTTGCAACCGTTACCGGGGTAAGCCCTGTGACTGGTCCGGCAGTCGGGGCGGTATTATTATGGGTTACTGTCAGGAGAGTACCAGCCACCTGGACATAGCCATCGTCCGCACGGACATTGACATCGTAAACTCCCGGCATGTAATTTGACCAGTCGATATCTACCGAGTCGTCAGGATTCGCGGGAATGTTGAAATTCGCTGCGTTGCCGGTCGGAACAACACTCCACATCACGGTAATATTCTGCCCTACATCGGGATCGGTGATCGCCGGATCGGAATAATAATTCAACGGACCCATAGTGCTGTCGACAGGAGTTGGCCCTGTAACCGAACCGACTTCAGGCGGAAGATTCGAGAAAGTATCCGATATGGGAACTTCCCACATGAAATACGCGGCAAGCACCGCTCCTTCCGGATATGGCTGGTCGAACGGGTTTGAGTAATCGGTCGGATCGGCACTGGTAACTGTGAACAGGAGCATCTGATTTTCAATGCTATTCGGAGTGGCGTCCATTATTTCGAAATTAGCCACACTGGATGTCGCTATTCCCGGTACCGCGGTCGCGAGGAACTGGCTTGTAAGGTCAACCATTCCTCCGTGATTTCCGAGAAGGGTGGGAGACTCAACAATAACTGAGCCTATTTCTCCAGCCAATCCGGTCGAGTTCACCATCGCCTGCCAGTCGTACAATTCAAGGTCGAAACGAAGGTGCCCGCCGAACGACGATGAGTTTTCATAGTAAACAGTACCGCCCTTATCGGTTGCCTTCAACTTGTAAAGCTCCTGCGTATTCGCCGAGATCGGGAAAGATGAAACGGGATAAGCCGGGTCGTCAGGGATCGGATCGCTGTACGACGCGTCGACTACATAGCTGAATTCAAAAACCGGCACGGTGGCTACCAATGGAAACTGGATATTGTACCGGCGTGTTATTGAACTTGTTGTTGAAAAAGTGCCACGGTTGTCCGTGTCTATATCAACTTCCTGCAGTGAAAGTGATTTCGTATTTGAATTGAGGAAATCGTCGCTGAAATATTTGTACGGATTCAGTACCGCGCTGGTATTGTCTGATGTTCCCAGTGCGGTCGGAATGTATGAAAAGATCGAGAGCCCACCGAGTGAAAATTCGGACGGATTGAACCACCGGATCAACCCATCGGCATTAAGGAGTCTTGCGGTCGATTCCACATTTGGGTCAGGATGAGCGTAGGTCGCTGTCGTATCGTATTTGCTTGGATATTCGCCATTGGCAAGGAATCCACCGCGCACATCGAATCCCCTGAACTGTGGAGACGTCGGGAACGGGTGCTTCAGCGTGACATCAACCTCGAAATATCCTATCGATACATCGCTTGAACCTTCATCCACGAAGACTATCAAACTTCCCGGCGGATAAGGTTTTTGAAGGAACTCAACCACATTGACATGCCACTGGGAGCCTCGTAGAGGGATAACCTCAGCCTGCATGGTGTCAGGGTCTATAGTGATATGAAACAGGCCCCATACATCCCTGACATTTGTACCGGTTGCCTTGTCCTGAACTCGGTCCGGCTGGTTGCCGGCTCCGGTAAGCGAAGGCGAATCGCTGCCGGACAGACCGGGCACTACTGCCGTATCCCTGGAGCCACCCTGGCACCCTACTATTGCTAGAATAATTATAAGTATGAATACGGTGGTTAAAATCGCGGGACGAAATGAAATCATATCCGACCTCCTCAAGGTCAGTACTGAATTTGGGGATACAAGTCAGGAGGATTAAATTACCATAAGATAAGATAAAATAGAAGAGGAAATAATTATTTAAAAATTGCCATCTTTATAAAGCCGCACAGGCTATCCATCATCTTTTCCGATACCCAGTGACTTAAGCGTAAGGATATCTACTCCAGAATTATTGCAGCAGTCAGCCAGCACGCCATCCACGACTGTGGCTGGGACTGTGTTGACACCCAGACTAACTGCCTGATTCGCAACCTCGGGATTATTAGTATCGAGAATTTCCAGGTCGCAATCTGGGTTCAAAATGCTCTTGACATCTTCAATTGCTTTCTCACAGATTGGACATCCAGCTGAATACAACTGTACTTTTCGCTTACTCATTTTTGTCTCCTTATAAAAGAATTTATATTCTGGCTCCCGATTGGAGAGCTTCCAAGATAGGGCAATCCGAAACCAGGTTTTGACTGTTACATTTTCCGATAAGGTTTCCCAGCCTGGCTTCTAACTCCCTAAGCATATCGAGACGTATCCTTACTTCATCAAGCTTGCCCTGCGCTTTCTTACGAATCTCTGCGCAGTCGCCGGATTCATTAGACCCTAATTCCATTAATTCCCTTATCTCATCGAGTGTAAAGCCTATTTCCCTTGAAGACTTGATAAACTTTATTTCTTCCAGCGCTACGGTATTAAACATCCGGTAACCGGACTTTGACCTGGAAGGCTTGGAGATCAGGCCGTATTTTTCATAATACCTGATAGCGCCAGGATTCACACCAGAGATCTTTGCGATCTGACCGATTGAGTAGAATGTGTCTCTTTTCGAACGATTCATAATATTTAATTTACACCTTACAGCCGCTGCAAGGTCAAGTCATTTGTATTTTTTGAGTCTGTTTTATTCGGTTTCATACCATGAATAATGTAAGTCGTACCCAGGAAATATTTGGTCGTACTAACGTCTGTCAGTATTTCATACATATTTTCCGGAATGGTTTCCCACGGACAGCGCTCGACCCATTCTTCCGTGCATCCAAAGGGCTTGATCACCGAACAGACCAAAGATCGAAACCAGGATGGTCAGGAATCTTCCAATCCCAGCTCAAGCAGAACAAGCCGTCCTCCCGGTACAAGGGATTCCATCGCTTTCTCAAGTACCTGGTTGCATTCAGGAATCTTGGTTAGTTCGATCCTTCCTGTTGTGAAGCATCAGGATTTCTATTCTTCCTGGAGCTGATGACCATATCCGCGATTGTCCAGATCAGGAACGCAGCCAATACAATCCACGCCAGGCAGCTCCATCCGTAATGCCAGTAACTATTCATGTAATGCATTTTCATTCTCCTTTCATGCCTTAAAGTTTCTTAACCTGAGCGCGTTTCCGATTACCGACACTGAGCTGAAACTCATCGCTGCTGCGGCGAAAATCGGACTCAACAGGATTCCAAATACCGGATAAAGTATTCCAGCTGCAATCGGTACACCTAACGCATTATAAATAAAAGCGAAAAACAGATTTTGTTTTATATTCGATATGGTCGCTTCCGACAGCTTCCGTGCCCTGACAATGGCCTGGAGATCACCTTTCACAAGTGTTACTCCGGCACTTTCAATGGCAACGTCGGTACCTGTACCCATAGCTATACCAACATGCGCCTGCGCTAGAGCCGGAGCGTCGTTTATTCCATCTCCTGCCATCGCGACCATCTTGCCATCTGCCTGGAGGCTTTTTATTTTTTCAGCTTTCTGGTCCGGAAGAACATCGGCGATTACGTCATCGATTCCGATTTTCCTGCCTACTACTTCAGCGGTTTTTTTGTTGTCACCAGTAAGCATGACAACGGTAATACCGTGTCGTTGAAGGTTGGAGATTGCCTCAGGTGTGGTTTCCTTTATCGGATCCGCGACACCGATAAGCCCAGCTGCTTTATTGTCGATTGCTACAAACATGACAGTCTGGCCGTCATCCCTAAGCTTGTCCGCTTCAACAGATATGATTTCAGTATCTACTCCCGATTCAGAAAGGAATCGTCGATTGCCAATCCTGACCTTTTTCCCATCGACCGTTCCTTCGATGCCCTTTCCAGTAGTGGATTTGAAATCCAATGGTTTGGACAAGTTAATCTGCCTTGATTTCGCTCCATCAACTATCGCTGTAGCCAGAGGGTGCTCGCTTCCTTTTTCCAGGCTTGCCACCAGCTTAAGTACGTCGGCTTCATCATATCCGTTCAATGGAACAACCTGTGATAATTTCGGTTTTCCTTCGGTTAAGGTTCCCGTTTTATCGACTACCAGGGTGTCTATTTTTCTCAGAACTTCAATCGCTTCAGCATCTTTGAATAACACTCCCAGTGAAGCGCCTTTTCCGGTGGCTACCATGATGGACATGGGAGTGGCCAATCCGAGAGCACATGGACACGCGATAATCAGGACCGCGATAGCGTTAATCAGCGCGTAAGCGTAGGCTGGCGCCGGTCCGAATATAGCCCATATGATGAAAGTGATTATCGAAATAATTATTACTGATGGGACAAACCAGGCAGAGACAATATCGGCAAGTTTTTGAATCGGTGCACGGCTTCTCTGTGCATCGCTGACCATATGGACGATTCGCGACAGCATCGTATCTGATCCCACTTTTTCGGTTTCCATAATCAGTGATCCGGTTGCGTTAATTGTCGCGCCTATCAGGTGGCTGCCAGCCGATTTCTCAACCGGGATCGGTTCGCCGGTGACCATGGATTCATCGACCGAGCTTTCTCCCTCAATTACTTTTCCGTCAACAGGAACCTTTTCACCGGGACGGATTCTGATTTTGTCGCCGACTTTTACATGCTCAACCGGGATATCCTCTTCCGACCCATCGTCCCTGATTACACGTGCTTCTTTTGGAGCAAGGCCAAGCAGGGCTTTTATCGCGGAACTGGTCTGGCTCCTCGCTCTAAGCTCAACAACCTGACCGAGCAAAACAAGCGTCACAATTACAGCAGCGGCTTCAAAATAAATTCCTACCTGTCCGTGCTCATTTTTGAACGAATCGGGGAAAATACGTGGAAGTAGGATCGCCACAACACTAAATCCATATGCCGCAGCAACCCCGAGGCCTATCAGCGTGAACATGTTAGGGCATCGAAACTTAACCGATTTCCATGCCTTGATAAAAAATGGAAGACCGCCATATAAAACCACTGGGGAGGACAGAATCAATTCAAGGAATCGGAGGACTGTACTGTCGAATACTCTCTCAAGAGGTTTGCCCGGAATTATGTGCCCCATCGCGAGAATGAACACCGGGATTGTGAACCAAAGGCTTGTCCAGAACCGCTTCTGCATATCCAAAAGCTCCGCGTTCTCAGGCTCTTCAAGTGTCGCAGTAACAGGTTCAAGCGCCATTCCGCACTTGGGGCAGTCGCCAGGCTTATCGCTGATGACCTCGGGGTGCATCGGACATGTGTAAGTGATATTACTATCTCTTTCAGCACTATCCAGGGAGCTAGCCTCCGCTGGATCCTGCTTAGCGTGATCCAAAATAGTTACATCCCTAGTGTATTTGTTCATGCAGTGTTCACTGCAGAAGAGAACTTCATCGCCATTCGATGAATACCTGTATGGTGTAGATGAATCGACAGTCATGCCGCATATTGGATCTGTGTGAGTGGATCCTGATCGCAGGTCCGATTCAGGATTGTAATGATGGTGATCTCCATGCTGGTGGTTCATTTTTTTCTGTCCAGTTATTTCCCGTGATATAACCATTTTACCATTTTTGTTCTACAAGTGGTAGAATGTCCTTTATATTCTACGACTCGTAGAAAGTGAACATATTCTACAGCTTGTAGAATTTAAGGAGCCGGATAATGGATAAATCCTTTACATATACCTCTCAACACGCGCGAACCGCCCTCGCTCTTGGAGAATTGGAGCGTTCGGTAATGGAAGTTCTCTGGAGCGGGGGCGATTCGTCGGGTGTCGAACTGGCAAAGAATATCGGAGAAGCGAAAAAAGTCAGCCATAACACGGTATTAACTGTACTCGAGCGGCTGGCAGGTAAGGGGCTGGTCAAAAAAACCAAAAAAGGAAAGTTCTGCCATTATCAGCCAAAGATAAGTAAATCAGAATACACGAAAAAAATTGCGGATCCGCTGGTAAAAGAACTTCTGGAAATGTCCTCTGCTTCGACTATTTCGTCGTTCGTGGACAAGGTCAGCGGTGACCGGGATCTGCTGAATAAACTAAAGGAACTGATTGAGGAGAATTCACAGGAGGTTGATTGATATGAGCGTGAAGAAGTTAGCGATTACAGTGTCAATAATCATCTTTATATCCCTTGTTGCGCTTACATTGTTCATAGGCTATGGACATACCAGAACATCCGCTCAAAGCCCGGATCCCGGCCAACTTCAGGATGAATACAACGGGGAAGTAATTTTCCTCTAGCAGAATCCGAATTCTGATGGATCGGAAGAAATGCTTTATTGTCCTGACCATCCCCACGTGCACTCATATTCCTATAAGGACATTTGCCCGTACTATGGAGATCCTCTTGTGGAGATTCCTGAGGATGAAATAGTGAATCATCAACATGAGGATGTTACAGGGCATTTTCTAAATGAAAACAGACATGATCACAATTCAGGGCAGGCACAAAACCGAATATCTGCCCGAATTCGAATATAAGGAGAGAATCATGAAACGATCAAAATTAACCCTATTCGCAATCCCCCTGGTGGTCCTGCTTTTAGTTGCCGGGGCGGCATGGGCGGCGGAAAACTCCCGCGACAAATCTGATAACGGCAATGTGGCTACCATCGATTGCCCTATGCTCGAGGATGGCACTGTATCAATTGAGGATATGCCCGAGGCATGTATCGACATGATGGCGAACGAGGATGGGACGTACACCTGTCCGATGGGAGAGTCCATGGAAGGATGCATGAAGATGATGCATGGCGATATGGCGTCGCGTCACGGTTCCGGCGGACATCACATGATGGGATCGGATGATGGCGATGGGCATTCCTGTCCAATGCTGGATAACGATGATTCCAGGGAAGTGTCCAGTTGCCACGATGCCGACAATGAGGAGGTGGTTGAATAACATAAGATTATTAGGCAGTGATGAGAAACGAGCTTGCACCTTAATTGAATAATTCCGGAGGTGAAGTAATATTAAGAACTGGTAAAATTGAGAATCTCTGTAAAATGTAACGCGGCAGCGGAGCAAAAGTAGTCAAGTCTGCTGCCGCTGGTTTTTTAAGGCAATCGATGCAATCCCAAATAATTGTTACTCTGGATAATATCTAAAAATGACTAGCCCCCCTTCGCGAGGGGGGCTATTCGTTTCCGCATGCGGAAACCATTCTTATCCTTGGCCAAAGACTTCTGGTGCTTCTTT
>DASWIV010000253.1:0-4431 GCA_036397475.1 bacterium | reverse complement strand
ACGGGGTTGAAGTCCTGGACGATTTTGAAAACAGAAAATTTCCGACACCGCTTTTATGTGAACGAACGGATCCGGTATGGGTAGGACGCATCCGGAAAGCGGGGGTTTTTGAAAACGATCTCGCTTTCTGGGTGGTCGCCGATAATATTCTGAAAGGGGCGGCGTTGAACGCGGTCCAGATAGCGCAAATTATCAAGGAACGCCAGTACGTTTAAATGTCGGACGAGAAAGATAAAATACCCGCGCCATCCACTCCAATTTACAGAAGAGGGGAAGCTCACCTTGTAATGAAGGAAATAGCTACCCATATGAAGATTTCGTCCAAGGCGTGGGTCGGCCTTGGTGAGGGCAGGATACTGATGCTTAAGGACGATGCGAAGGGCCTGACAACATATTATGAATATGAGGACGGAGTTTTTACTTTTCACGACGGTAAAGGCGGGTCGAAGGTCGTTGAGATCGAGAGGATTACGGAGATAGCAGGTTTTTGATCAATCGTCGACGTCAGGGTTAAAATCAGTATCATCCAGAACCGCACTCAGCTTTTGAGTGATGATCTCCGGTGAATTCATGACGTTTATGTACTGCTTGGCTTTTTCCCAGTCTCCGACTTTGCCAAGAGTAAGTACAAGCAGCTCGGTTATATTTTTTTCCACCGGATTTTCGTTATGGAGATTTATAAGGTTGTCGAGTGCTTCCTGGATGTTACCGATCTCAAGCAACGATATAACCAGATTTTCACGTGCCAGGACAGAGTCTTTTCGCAGCTCGATAGCGCTTTGGAATCTTTCGGAAGCCCTGTCAATTTCACCGCATTCATAATAGGCAAGGCCGAGGTAGATAATTCCCTCGATGGAAGACGGGACAACCTTGAGGTGCTGAAAAAATGACTCGATCGCCTTGACGTACTGGTCAGTTTCGAGGTAGGCGCGTCCAAGCATCAGGTGAGCGAGAGGGTGTTTTGGGTAAGCCTTGGTAATAAGCTCGAAATTGCGGATAGCTTCCCTGAAATCGCCGGACTCGAAGGTATCGATGGCGTCGATGAGGTAACCTTCCAGACTCAGCTTTGTCTTTCTGCCTGTACTATTGCCGTTATTATTTTTGAACCACTTTTTAATCATACAAAATGCGTCCAGCCTGTGTTACCGGTATCTTTACCCTGCAATATATCATCATGGATCCAGGGTTCGCGGTGATTTATCAGAGTAAATATAATTAAGGAACGGGTATTTTTATTCTGAACTCTTTGGACGTTCTACAGGTCGTAAAATGTGGAAAACTCTGGTAATGTTATAGGATACCAGAGGAGAAATTGGACACCATAGAGGTTACAGAAATATTCAAAAAAGCACATAATAAAACTTGACAGAACAGGAAATTATGTGGTATATCAATAGGTGTCAGATTCGGTCTGACTATGTACTTAAATTAATTAGAGGAGACAATGGTGAATAGAGTACGAGAGTCAAGATTAAGAGCTCATTTAAGCCAGGACGAACTGGCGAACAGATCTGGGCTTGCACGTCCGACAATCTCCAAAATTGAACGTGGCGAAACGATCCCCAGCGGACTCAGCCGCCAGAAGATAGCGGATGCACTCGGTGCTCACATATCCGAAGTATTTCCCGGTGAGAGCGAAATTGAGGCTCCAATATCGCTTGGAAAGTCTGTAATGAACAGCATTATGGGAATAGCGGTAGTTAATGGCTCGATGGCAGCAGCCGGAGTCAGGGGATCCGCAACTGGCGAAGTCGCAGTTAAGGACGCCAAGATTGAGGGATTCCTTATTGACAGGACCGGAGAAAAATGCCCGAATACTCTGGTCCATCTGATCCGTGACGGAGAAAAAGTTGACTCGACAGTCAGCGGCAAGCAGGGCAGGTTTGTATTCAAAGACCTCGACGAGGGAGAATATGTCCTGTTATCGGAAGATAAGTTCCAGCCGGTTTCTGTGAGTTTCAGTGACGATAAGTTCGATTTCGAGCTTTAGAGCCCAACAGACAGGGGTTATCTCAGGTAGTCTGGACCGCGTCTCGCGGTCTATTTTGTTGCAGACATGGGTTGATGCGGTGATTTTTTGTTTCGTTGGCACATGATACAATGCCCTTCGCGATGTCAGCAGGCAGTTTAAAAGAATGGGCGGACGAGCACCTGGAGCCGGATGCGATAGTGGAGCTCGGTCTGGAAAAGCCAACGTCGGAAACTCTCGACAAGCTGATCGAATTTATATCCGGAAAAGGCCTTCCGGAATTAGAGAATCTGCTATTTTCATTGATAGATATTCTTCCCGAGCATTTTTCATGCGAGAGAATAGTTGAGTCACTTGATAAGGCGGTGGAGCCGAAATCCACTGTGCCCGCGAAGAAATTGATAGCCGGTCAGGTAGCATTGGAATTTCTGCTTCCGGAAGAAAGGTGGGATCAGTGCCTTGCAAGAGTTTCAAAACTGCTGGAGGCAGCGTCGGAGGCAGGATTAAAGGAAGAGGAAGCGATCTTATACAATTATCGAGGTGTATGCCTTTACCGTCTGGCAAGATATCCGGAAGCTAAACAGGCTTTGGAAAACAGCCTGCAGATTGCTGAGTCGACAGGGTCCAACAGGCGGATATCGAGGGCAAGCATCAATCTCGGGCTCGTATTGAAGGAAATGGGAAAGCTGGAGGAAGCAGCGGATTATTACAAGCGTGGGCTGAGGATATCCAGGGAAACGGGTGATAAGAGGACCTTACTATCGTGTTACCTTAATATTGGAAATATTTACAAGGAACTCGGTAGGTGGGGTGAAGGAAGAAAGGCGCTGGAGTCGGGGATCCAGCTTGCAAGGGAAGCAGGAAACCTGCTCGAGGAGTCCAGGGGTCGCCTGAATCTAGGCGTACTGCTTTTAGAGTCAGGAGAAAATCTGGAACAGGCCGAGGAACTGTTCAGGCAGGTTATTAAGGACTCACCGAATCATAACTCCGGATTACTTGAGTCGATCGCGTATTCGAATCTTGCCCAGACCCTGGTGGAACTTGGACGTCCGAAAGAATCAATCGAGATAACGAAGAAAAATCTTCAGAGATCGGAGAAATCCCGGGATGTAGAAGGGATTTGGCGTGATAACGCGAATCTCGCAAGGGCGCTGATAGGGCTTGGCAAGTATGAGTTCGCCGATCAGAATTTCAGGAAAGCCCTGGTTGAGTTCGACAAGCTGATCACGTCGCTTGACAGCGACAGGGACCGTGCCCAGTTCCAGAGGAATCTCCAGAACCTTGGCGATGAGTTCGTGCGTTTCGCGATAGACAAGATGCGTCCGGAATCGTCGTACGCGAGGCTGGCTATAGCAAAGGGAAGGGGACTCAGCCATTCGCGAGGTGCCCGAAGGATGCTCTTTCACAAGGATCCGGACAAATTGACAGAGAGAATCCAGGAATGGCTTGGGAAGAATCCGGGCACCGGACTGATTGATTATTTTATCGATGGTGAGGATATCAGGATATTTGTCGTCACTCCCGGCGATGTTAAGATGGAAAAATCCGGATTCACGTATGGGGAATTTGAAAAGAAACTGCCGGAACTGGAAGCTGAAATAAACCTGTTTATCGCCAGCGGGGAGTACAGGAGCGCCGGCTTCGGGAAGGAATTCGACCCGCCGGAAATTTTCAAAAGCCTGTATGAGATCCTGATTGAGCCTGTAATGGCAGGTATTTCGGAAGTAAAGCAACTTTATATTGTGCCAAGCAGGGGAATCTTCAGGATTCCGTTTAACGGGCTTGCGACCGCCGGCGGGGAGTATCTATGTGAAGACAAAGCTGTCTGTGTACTGCCGTCGGGTGATTTTTTCCTTAACAAGGAACTTCCAAAATATAAAGAGAACCAGGTAATCGGCTTGAAAGGATTCACGGAAGGGCTTCTACAGGTCGAATCGGAACTTGAGGCGCTCATTAAAATTTTCGGAGATAAATTCCAGCCAAAGTCGATCGATGGATTGGCAAGTAAAGATTTCGAGAAGGCAGAGGCTATCCATTTCGCGGGGCATGCGGAATTCGATGTCTCGGACCCATTCGCAAGTTCCATCACGCTGGAGAATGGGGACAAAATCGAAGTTCACGACCTGGTCGAGAACAGGCTGAACCTGGATGCCATTTCACTGGTTACGCTTTCAGCGTGCGAATCCGGGACTACCAGGGTTCTCAGCGGCGACGAAATCACGGGGATTTCCCGTGGATTTTTAAGCGCAGGAGTATCCAGTGTGGTTTCATCGCTCTGGAAAGTCGATGATCAGGCTACGTCGATGCTTATGGTAGAATTTTACCAACACTGGAGACATGGGGATCTCCCGGGAATAGCGCTGCAAAAATCAATGATGAAAATGCTTGAATCAAGGAGATTCCACCCATATTTCTTTGCCCCCTTCCAGGTAATGGGGATCTGAGAAAAAGGAAAAAAACGG
>DASWIV010000252.1:0-3480 GCA_036397475.1 bacterium | reverse complement strand
TATATGAAATTGTAAACATACTTAATACTGCTCTAATACGCGGAATAATCTCCAAATCCATTCTTTCGTTCGCTGAGGAGATTGGGTAATGTGCGTGGGAGAAACTGCGAGGTGTAATACATTAAAGAGTATTCACCATGATTATACCATAAACATCCACCAGGACAATATTCCTGAAAAAAAATTTATTCCCCCACCAATCAGACCCGTATGTTAGCATACGGGTTGAAAAATTAGCAAGGCATTTTTCTTTATTATATAGATTAAAACTTCGACTTGCACAGCGCCAGGTGCTCGATCGCACGATCAAGCTCCTCGCCCTTCGGATTCATATCGATAAATCTCTCCCAGTTGATTGCGGCTTCCGGGAACCGATTCTGCCTCTCGAGCGCGAATGCCAGGTTCATGAAGGCCTTGCGATTGTCTCCGCCCAGTTCCAGAGCCATCTGGAAATTGTAAATCGCGTCATGGTCATTATCGGTCTTTAAATGGCACAAACCCAGGTTGATATAGGCCTGGGCATCCTTCGCATTCAGTTCCAGGGCATCGTTGTATGACCTGATAGCATCCTTGAATAACTGCTGCTTCCGGTATACATTCGCGAGTCCGAAATGCCCCTCCGCGTTCTTTGGTTCGTACTCCACCATCCTCTGGTAATACGTCCTGGCATCCGTGAACTCACCTAGATCGTAATAAACCTTCGCCAGGTTGATGATCGCGTCGCTGAAATCAGGACGGGTATCGATCGCTTTCTTGAATGTCGCCTTCGCGGATTCATGATCCTTAAGTATTACCTGGACCTTTCCAAGAGCGTTCATCGCTTTATGATTCTGCGGATCTTCGCGGATTAATCCTTCAAGAAGGTCCCTCCCCTTCTCGAAATTCCTGTTCCTGCACTCGGTGAGCGCTGCATTAAGTTTCTGCTCGGCTGTAGCTTGATCGAGGGTCATCTCGTGTACTCCTTGCGATTTTTTTCACATTACTGAGGACGGAAAGCATCCTCGATATGGTCTTTTATCTCTAATTCCCCTATTTTACTCATGCCTACAAGTATCAAATCGTATCGTAAATCGTATGCGTCCGGAAGTTTATCAAAAAATTCGGCGATAAACGACTGCGTTAGTTCCACCATCCTGTTTTGCTGCATGCGCGAATACGTCTCTACCGTTATCTCGCTCGTACTGCTTGTTTTCACTTCGCAAAACAATAGAAGACGTCCGCGCATCGCGATCAGGTCGACTTCCCCGTGACGCTTCCGGTAACGCGATTTAAGGATCCTGAATCCATCCGATTCAAGGTATCCGCGAGCGATATTCTCACCCGCGATACCAAGATTTACCCTCTTGTCTTTCTTTCCGGATCCTTCAGGATTTGAAATTGATTCCATACCATGGACTCGCCTGTATGGCGCACGAATTCTATCAGTTTTGAATTACCAAGGCAAGCAAGGTCAGAGCTCGCTGCACGGCGAAAAGGTCATCCGGTGGATCGGCGATACACCTCTTTCCCTGACCTTATTCACATGCGACATCACGCAGTATCCCTTGTGCTTCTCGAAATCCCATCCAGGATAATACTTCGCTGCCGCGACCATCCACCTGTCCCTGGAAACCTTGGCGACAATGCTCGCAGCCATTATCGACCTTGACCGCGAATCTCCTTTCACCAGGGCGACCGAATCCCAGCCCCACTTCGGCTGAATACTCCCATCGACAAGTACAATATCCGGTTTCAGCCCAAGCGTAACCACAGCGATCTTCATCGACTCCAGCGTGCATTTCAAAATATCCGACTCATCTATCCACGCAGCCGAGTGCATCGAAATCCCGACAGCCTTCGCCCCTTTCAATATCTCTCCGTACAGTTTCTCCCGTACATCAGCCGAAAGTTTTTTCGAGTCGTTCAACCCGTCGATTTTATTTTCGCCAAGAATAACCGCTGCCGCGCAGACTGGACCGGCTATCGCTCCACGTCCGGCTTCGTCCACTCCCGCTATCACTCTGTATCCACTGGAAAGGTAAAAGGTATCGATATTTTCTGCGCCAGCCTCCCGCCGGAGCGTCCCCGGAATTTCGAACAGGTTTCCACCCCGGTCATTTTTCAATTTCATTCTCCACCCTTTAACAAAACTTTCATGCGTGGCGGAGGCCAGAAAATTAATTCCGCTCGTCCTTCGAGATTCCTTATCGGTATTGTCCCTATAACATGGCTGTCCTGCGAATTGGACCTGTTGTCCCCAAGGACAAATATTTCACCCGGTGGCACAGTCACCGGTCCGAATTGCCTGTAATCCGGCTGGCGGATTTCGTAATTCTGCTCCAGCGGAAGCTCGTTTATGTACAGCACCCCGTCGATAACTTCAACCACATCCCCCGGGAGACCCACCACCCTCTTGATGTAATCCTGCACCTCGACCCAAACACGATCGTCACCCTGCTCCCTGTTCGCCAAAATCGAACTTTCAACCGACGCCATCCTCTCATCATATCTCTCCATCGCCTCGACCGCATCATCCAATGTCAGATATCCGTGAGTCCTTTTCGGATGCGGCTGAAAAACCTTGAACACGACAATCTCTCCCCGGTGCGGCATCCGGGTCCTGTAGATCATTTTATTAACGACAATCCTGTCGCCCTGGAAAAGTGTCGGTTCCATACTTCCGGTGGGAATCCAGAAGGTCTGGAAAAAGAAAATCCTGATCAGGATCGCGAACAGAAAAGCATAGATAACGCTTTCCATTATTTCCGTTGGAGCGAACGACTGCGGCTTTGGAAATTCAAACTCGCTGTATGCATGGCCGACTTCCGATGACACGAGTACACGGCACGGGCCGAAATCGTTTCCGGGTATGACTTCGAAAACCAGTTTTCCGGCTGAATTTATCGACCCATCTTCCAGAAGTACACTCGAGGAGCTCGACTCAATTCCGTGAATCCTTATGATGCCCTTGGTGGTGGAAATTCTTACATCCCCGGTATCTCCCGTGGGATTCCCGATGAAATCCCTGAACTCCGCCTTGAAATAAATTTTCTGTCCCGGCTTGATGCGTTTCAGGTCGGCGTTCTCTGCAGTGGGTGCAATGGTAATTTCGGAATGCATTCCTGATGTCTTTGGTGTGTAAGTCACTTGGTTCGAGCGAATTATAACCCAACAATATTATCAGGTTCCATTATTAACCTGTAATGTGGATTATAGGTTTTGATATACCTGGTTGAATGATGGATTGCCGGCCAGTTTTGTTTTTCCATTTCCAGCATCGTCTGCCGGAATAGAAATCCGGACATTTTGATGTTCAAATCGGAAAAAGAATCAACCATTGAGATAAAGGTATTTTTAAACTGCACATGTAAGGATCTTGAATTATCTTCATAGTATTCAGGAAATTCTCTTCCTGTCCTTAAAAATTCCTGAAGTATTCTTTCCGGATCGATTTCCATTCCGGCAGCAGGAACGAGGTTTACACGATAAACCTGTGGGGTT
>DASWIV010000251.1:0-2470 GCA_036397475.1 bacterium | reverse complement strand
CGGATTCACCGAGGCCAGGACGGCCTGGATCGAATGCCCAACTGATAAATTCCTCACCGAATCCACAGGTTATCATACGTTTCCTGACCTTGAGATATTCGAACTTGTTGATCCTGATACAGGGGAGCAGGTCGGGGAAGGCGAACCCGGAGAAATTGTTTATTCAGCGCTGGACTGGCGTGGAAGTGTGGTTTTAAGGTACAAGACCGGCGATTATGTAAAGGGTGGAATCCGGTACGGAAAATGCCCGGGATGCGGGAGTATGGTTCCAAGAATTGACACGAACATAACAAGAATGACTGACAGGGAAGAACTGCAGCTTTCCAATATTAAGGGGACGCTTGTCGATTTTAATGAATTTTTCCCGATAATGTCGGAGTTGAAGGAAGTTGTCGAGTGGCAGGTTGAAATTACGAAGCGCAACGA
Source organism: bacterium (assembly GCA_036397475.1). Lineage (GTDB taxonomy): Bacteria > JAJVIF01 > JAJVIF01 > JAPKYR01 > JAPKYR01 > DASWIV01. The sequence continues at coordinate 2,044 of DASWIV010000251.1, read as the reverse complement.
GGATGTAAACGACCTCGATGAAATACACATTTATACCGCAGTGACAACCAAGTGCGATACGGGTGTGTTGATCAATGAGATAGAAGAAAAGATGCACGCGAGCATGGAGCTGCATCCGGCGGGGATACATTTTCTTTCAGCGGAGGAAATGGCGGAGCGTCTTGGAATGGACCAGGTTCCGAAGGAAAAACGCATCTACGACAAAAGGCCGGAACTGGAGAACGAGGAGAAGTAATTTTGAATACGAATGAAGCGGGTGTCTCGAAGAGTAAGTCGGGTCCCGTTCGAATAGTAATTTTGACTGTTGTACTAATCGCGGCGTTTGTTATAGCGCTTGCGACCGGCCTTCCACAGATACAAAAATTCATATCAAATCCCGGGACGATATTCCCGGACGACAGGGTTCTGCAGGGTGCAATTGAAAAATTGTCTGTGGCGGACGCGCGGATACGGGTCTTTCCGGGCGATGAAAACGCGCATCTTGAAAGGGCGAAGTCGTATATTTTGCTCGGCCATCTTGAAGGGGCGGAGATGGAATGGGAAGAGTGGAAGGATGCCGATAATCCTGAGTGGGGGGAGATTGGGAGGCAGGTCGAAGAATTACGATTGAAGACCGATGAGATACGGAAGCTGGTGCATGAAGCTGAGAATTCGCAGCGTCCATCTGAAAATTACCCTCCCGTTTACAATCTGCTTAACGATATTTCGGAGCGGTATGAAGGAATCCCCAGGTACAGGGCACTTTTCCTGAAAGGGTATTTATTGCTGAGGGAAGGACGGAAAGCCGAAGCGCTCGATGTGCTAACCGGCGATGTGCAGGATTATCCTGTGCTGAAACCATATGTGATGTACAACACCGGGCGAGCTATGTTTACTGATGAACTTCGCGAGGATGCGCTCGAATATTTCAATGAATTTATCGCGGAGTACCCGTCGCACAGGCTGGCGCCGCTCGCGATCCTGGAAAGAATAAATATTTTAAGGGACCTGGAAAGGTTCGATGATGCGATCAGTGAATGCAACAGGTGCATTGAAAATTACCCATCCAGTGAATTCGCACCAAAGGCACTAAGGAAATTAGCTGAAATATATGAGGGGGGATTCGATTTCGATAATGGCGCGATTGTCAGGGTGAGGCTTGTAGAGGAGTACCCGGAAAGCGACGAGGTCGATGAAACGCTTGAGAAGTTTTTCAATGGCGTTTATTCGACAGATCTGATCGGGGATAACCAGAAACTTATTCTCGGGTATGCCGGAACGTCGGGATATCCCAGGGACGCACTCAGTTTATTATCGGACCTGGTCGATTCGGGTGAGTTGACTTCAGAAGAGCGGTCGATGGCCGCTCATGGTGCAGGCCTGTGTGAATATTACCTCGGGCATTATTATGATTGCATAGACTGGGCAAAAAAGGCGATCGAAATATCCCCCGAATCAGACTGGGCGGCCCGGGCTGGAATCCGCATGGGGCATGCTTACTTAAAACTGGACAAATATGAGAATGCCAGGGATGCGTATACGGCGGCGTCGAGGTCATCCTCAGAACTTGCGCCATTAGCGGCAGAGATTCTTTACGAGAAAGCGTATGAACAGAAGGACCTTGATACATTTGAAAACGCGTGCGAGTTGATTGTGAATGAGTATCCGGACAGCGATGAATGTCCTGTGGCGATGACGTGGCTTGCGTACCTTGGATGCAGGGAGAGCGAATACCAGACTGCTCTTGGATACGCTGAACGGTGTATCAGCGCTTTTCCGGAAACCGCGAGTTCCGCAGAGGCTGAATTCTGGATGGCGAGGGCCCTGGAAGGGCTTGGCCGCGGCAGCGAGGCAATAAGTGCGTACGAAGATCTGGCAGCCCGGGTTCCATGGAATTACTGGGGAATCCGGTCTAGGGAGATCTTATCGACTGAAGTGGAGGTCGATCATGTCGACCCCTATGATTTTTCATACGAGACCCTGAGTTCCCTCAATCCCGGGTTGTCGGAAGGAATGGAACTTTATTACACAGGCAGCCTTGACCTGGCGCTCGCTGAGTTTGAAC
>DASWIV010000250.1:0-8497 GCA_036397475.1 bacterium | reverse complement strand
CGCCGCGGCGTCGGCAAGGTTGGCGGTCGCGATCAGATTGTGGGCGGTCTGAATCGTGACGAGCAGGCTTCCAGGCTGCATCCCGGCTATTATATCCGAAACCATATCGGAGATAAAAACACCGGAAATTTCCTGGTCGTGCATCTCGTTGAGCAGATCAAGCCCGATTTTTTTCTGTAATTCGGAAACTTTCATTCGATAAATCCCCCGGGATGAAACAGTGGTTAAAGTCAGGTTTAAAGTATATCACTCCGCCTCGACAGATATCATTTCCGGGAAATACACGTTCTGAAGCTCGAAGTCGATGAATCCGTCATAGCCCATGGTCTTGCTGTCGACCTGTATCCACATCAGAAAATCGTCCGCGGTACTGAGTTGAGTCGGCGGCAGATCGAAATCGTAAATGGAGTATTGCGAAGTCCCCCCGGTGGGGAAGAAACTGCAGACCTGAAGTACCTGGTCATCATTGGAATACGCGCAGACCAGGTTATCGCCCGGATTCTGCCAATCCCACACATAAACGGACATCGACAATTTCCCGGACGCCTGCTGCATGGATTCATTCCATTTCAGGGTGTTGTTTATATTGTGGATCTCGATCCTGTACGCTTCCGGACGGTTCGCCGTGACTGGAAAGTCATCCAGGGATACCGGTGGGTTTGAAAAATCCGGTGCGGTCCAGCTGGCGTCGATAACATAATTAAATACCAGGTTTCCAGGATTGTACGCTATCTCGTAGCGGCGAACGCATGTGGTTCCCGGAAGAAGCGCACCCCGGTTCGCCGGATCCAGAACATCGAGCCCATCGTCCGGATTCTGAATTTCCGTGGCGAAATATTTGTATGGATTCAACTCCGCATCGTATGAGGCGACAGAATGTGGAGTGCCCAGAAGGCCGTCAACATAACTCTTATGCGCAACCTGATCATTTACGGGAAATTCGACCGGATTCCACCATCGGGTGAATCCATCGGGATTATTCAGTCGAACGTCATCCCCGCCAGGATAATGCAAATTTGTAAACAGCGGATAAGTCTCGCTTCCGTGGGTTATCACAATTCCGCAGACATCGAATCCGACCGCGTACTCCAGCCATTGATATGGATTTGTGATCGCGATATCTACAGTCAGCAGTCCGGGAGTAAAATCGACAACCTGATCCACCGCGAGATTGAGTCCGGCCGGAGGTTCGAGGAACGATACAAGATTTAAATGGAAATTCCCGGTTCTTATTGGAACAGCTTCGATTGTTTTTTGCTCCGGAATTATCGTGAACTGGTAATAGCCCATCATTTTATGGGTTGAGCCAGCCGTCGTTTTGACGCTGGATTTTACAGGCGGAGCGACAGCTTGCTCCGAACCGCAACCGGAAAAAGCCAGTCCGGCAATTATCAACACCAATATCAGGCTGAATCGAAGGACCATCAAAGATTACTCCCCGGCAGAAGCGTAATTCAATGCTCTCTGCCTGCACTCAATAGTACCATATGACGCTAATTCAATGTATTAAATAAACATCGGATAAATGAAATTTTTACCATGCGATCCAGCCGTAATGACGCCCTATCCCGACGATCCACACGGCTATCAGGAGGAGTATTGATATTATCATCAGATGCAGTCCGGATTTCCCTGAAGATTTTAATTCCGGATATTTCAGGATTATGTATGGTGAATAAAATGTAAGAAAAAATGCTCCAGCGATGAGTGCGGGTCCCAGAGGATGATACAGGAAGCCATCCATTATGCGCCCGTGGCTGACAAGTACGCTGCTCCGCGTCAAGCCGCAGAACGGGCAGGGGATACCCGTCGCTTCACGGAATGCGCAGACTTCGATATCGTAATTCATGGCGACCGTGCTGTTCGGGTACACTACATAGGGTCCCGGCTCGGTCAGGATAAATCGCGTAGCGGCAAGGATCGCGATTGCGATAAGCCACCACAGTATCCACTTCAGGCGGTAACCTGTCAGCCACCGGGAATTATCCGACATATTTTCCATCATGGGGATAGTTTAACGGATTTCAGCCCGGATCGTGCTGGTAGACGTACAGATTTCCATTTGTATCTATGACATAAAGTCTGCCGTTCGCGGCAGATACGCCGGGTGAGGTGATATCCATGTATGTTGTATCAGACCACGCCAGACTTCCATCAGATGTGGAGTAAGCGTGCAGGGATTGAGTTGCGCTTGTTGGTCCGTTAGCCACCCAGATGTATCCGTTTGCACAGGTTGGCATGTTATTGGAGAATCCAAGGGAGATGTTCCACTGGTAATTCAGGTCGAAATCGAAGGAGTACAATCCTTTGTAGACACCGGGGTCCTGGGTGAGTACAAAAAGCGAGGAATCGTCGCGGCAGAATCCGAGAATATTTGAAGTTCCGAGGTCGTATGAGGCCGGTTCCGCTCCTGTTTCGAGATGCTTTTTTACCAGTATGTTATATCCCACATACGCGTAATCGCCGACTGTTATGGCGTTGGTTGTGGGATTGAAAATAGTATTCTCGATCCATAAAAGCGATAAATCGGACGCGTTAATGCATCTGAATGAACTTCCAGCCGGGCAAACCAGGTAGCCATGTGTGCCCCCTGAAACCTCCCCATAAACCGGTGAAAATTCGGGAGTAGCCAGCCAACCCACAGTGTCATTGTCATCAGGATCAAGGAGATTTACCCTTAGCAGGTAACCCGAGCCTGACCGTGAATAGACCTGGTTGCCGGCTATTACCAGGCCGTCTTTATAATGAGGAATAGTATTCATCCTCTGCCACTGGAGAGCTCCGGTCTGCGCATCAAACGCAAGAATCCCGTCTCCAACCGCAATCACCATGTCATTTGCTATACCGGGTGTTGTAGTTAAGAACAGTGTAGGACTTGCCATCACCGGTTCCGACCATACCTCTTCACCATCCGCAGCATTAAAACAATGGACACTGCCGTTCGGATCGATGGCGTAGATCATGTCACCCGAAATTATCGGGTTCCCGAAGCAGAGCGGAAAAAGATTTTTGCTGTACGAAAGCGTCAGGGGTGGCTCAATATTTGAAATATCATTAAACCTCGATCCGGATGAGTCGTAATGCTCCTGCGACCATACATCGTTTACGGGGGGAGGCTGTGAGTCGACCGTGATCGAACCAACCGCCGCGACAGTGACCGGGTCGCCGGGCCATTCCTGTCCAGGAACAGGATCGGTGCCGAATGGCTCGTATCCATAGTTGCACTCGACTACAGCGACAATTTCGAACACGCCAGATTGAACTAATTCGACAGGGGACGCCCCCGCATGAATTATTATATTCTTTTCGTTGCTTCCCCCGGTAAACGCAGGATTGGTTATTGAGACAGGAACTGAAAATGCCGGTGATTGCAGTTCAACGCTTAAATAGTCGATCTCATCCGGAAGTCCCCAGTCAAAATATTCGATGGCTACACTGAGCTCTCCTCCCCACGATCCTGCATTTTCAAACCATAAAGTCGAGCCTGCATCCTCAACTTTCAAATGGAACGGTTCCCTGCAGTTGGCATTATCCGGGAACGCTTCGATCGGGTAATCCGGCTCGAACGCCGGGTCGGGAGGACTCCACGACGCATCCACCGAATACCAGAATTCCAGAATCGGGACATCGTCGATCACCGGGAACTGAATTTTATAATTGCGCGTGTTGCTTGATTTCACCGAGAATGTACCACGCCCGGCCACATTCAGGCTGCTTACTTCAGCGCTCTTGCTCAAGCCGTCCGCAAAATATTTGTAGGGATTCAGTGTGGCGGATGGAATCCCCTCAGACGAAAACTCACCCTTGGTGTACCCGAATACAGTTTCCGGCGGACCAAATTCAAGCGCGTTCCACCATCGGGTGTATCCGTCAGTGTTTAATAATCTGGATTCGTCAGGTCCTGCCATTTTCAGGTTGTTGTATGACTCTATATTGTAAGTCCCGTTGGTCAGCAGTATTCCCCGAACATCAAATCCCCGGTAGACCGGAAAATCCGGAAACGGATGGGTGATCGTGATATCACAGTCGACATATCCGGTAAGAAGATCCGAAGTGTCGTTGAGTGCAACTGTCAGCAAATGGCCCTTTACTAATGGTGGCTGGAGGAATCCGGTTACATTTGCATTGAATTGAGCGGTTCTGCGCAAATCAACCAGTATACCGCCTGTGAGCCGGTCAATTTCCACATCAAATGTTCCCCAGTTCCAATGAGTTGGATTAATAGTGCTGACTGGCGCATTGTTGCCTGTAGTTATGGGAGATGTGGTTTCACTTTTCCCCGAACCGCAACCAATCGCAAAAATCAGAATTATCAGTATAAATAAACGGTTGACCCTAGTCATTTTCAACAGAATTTTTATTCAACCCTATGTCTACTATCCCGGCCTTTATTGCCTTCGACGCTTCCCGCCGTACTATTAGATCAGGATCGGAAACCTGTATCTGGTCAAGCACCAGCCGTGCCTTCATCCCGCCGATCCGCGCGATCGCGTTGACAATATCCCTGCGCGTGAAAGAATCGCTCTTCCCCGCGAATTCCACAAGCGTTTGTATTGCTCGCTGGTCGCCAAGTTCCCCGAGCGCCCAGACCGACGCCGACCGCACCATCTCATTGTTGTGCCTGATGCAGCCTATCAATCCCTTGTACGCGTCCTCGCCGCCGATCTGCGCGATCGCTCCCGACGCGGACAGTGCCAGCGACGGCTGCGAGTCTATTGCCTGCAGTAGCGGCTCGATCAATTCTTCTGAACCGATATTTCCAATTGCGCGAATCAATTCCGATTGAAGCTCGGGATTGGACGGGGATTTTAAAAATTCGAACAGTTCGGCTCCATGGACATGAGTCCCGAATGTTCCTATCGATTTAACCGCTTCGCGCCTGATCAGATCCCTGTCTGAATGCGAGAACCATTTGCCGGGTTCGTCGAGAAGCCGCATTAGAATATCGAGAGTCTCTTTGAGTTTCAATTCGCCGCACGCGCGAGCGACTCCCGCGGTAACAGCCGGGATTTCGTCACCGATCAATTTTTCGAAAATGATGACTGTTTCTCCCGGATCAAGCTTTCTGAGCTTCTCAATGCAGCTTGCGAAATCGGGTGAGTCGGGTATCGACAAGCCGTCACTTATCTCGGTTAACCGATTTTCTAATGGAGTCTCAACCATGGAGAGCGGGTATTTTACCATTAGAATAAGAATAGTTTCCACAAGTAGCCGTTTCATCCAGGGCTCGACTGTGTGGTGCTGTTGAAAAAGTTGGAAAGATGATGCCCGGGTGCTGCGACCAACTTCCAGAATAATGTTGACTCCTGATTCGAGATGCAGATTTGTCGGCGATGTAATTGAATAGTAATGAATCGCCGGCACCCATACATTCACAAATAATTCAGACTTGCTCAACAGCCGCGTAAGTATGGTTAATTTATCTCACGCTGCGTCTGTTACTCGCTATTGAATAGCGTTATAAATAAAAAAAAGGGCCGCGAAAACGCGGCCCCCGGTGATCCTTCGATCTCGCATTTATTCGTCGATGCGGATCAGTACATCAAAATCGCAATCTCATCAAGATTTACGTAGAACACGTTCGCTTCGATTCCCGCGAAACCGATCATCAGGTACGCGGGCTGATTGTCGCCAATAGTTTCGGACATATCGTAGCCTGTAAGATACCAGCCTTCATATCCGGGACCGGAGTACTGGAAGTTATTATCCGTTGTCGGCATGATATTGAACTCGATCTGCAACGCAGGGCTTGCGGTATCGCTGTACGGATAACCATAGTCGACAATCGATGTCGGATAATAATTTGTGACGGTCGGATCTCCGGCTGATGGAACCGTATGACACCATCCTGCCTGGTAACCGTTATTTGTGGCTATCTGCGAGTTCCTGTGCAGGAACTCAAATTTCAGCTTTGATACGCCTTCCGCGTCATAGACCGGCGGCGAAACCAGGGTTGTCCAGAGTCCGGGTATGAGGGGCTGCATTCCCATTACACGGGTGCCCCAGACAGAGTTGAATCCGGATGAGAGGGACGATCTTACGAATCTCATCAGGAGCGGAGCCTCTGAGGCAAACTGCCAGTCACCCATGCCCACTTCGAAATTCTGGTACCAGAGATAATTCGTAGCGCTGAGATCTGACTCAAGTTCGCCGGATGTCGCACCTACAGCTGCGGTGACATTGAATTCCATGGTTCCACTGTCGAATCCGGTCACCGAATCGAAAGCAACAGTGTAGGTCGTCGAGGTAGTCGTTGCGTAATAGCCGTCATGCAGGATGTTGTTATTGATATCTTCCGCATGCAGGTAAACTTTATAGTAACCGGCTCCCGTAACCGGATTCCATGAGAATGTAACCCCTGTTACAGTTTCGGCTGTCTGGGTGGTTCGCCCTGTACTGAGCGATAATCCATCGGGAATTTCAGGGACAACATCGATCTTGAAGTTATCAATGAACGTTGGGTTGTCTTCCGGATTGGTCTTGATACCGCATCCATTTGTACACCCAAGTCCGTACTGGCCCAGGGGGGCTCCGGTAAGATCGAAATCCACGGTGAAAGTGTTGGCGTCGACATATTTTACGTCAGTTCCGTCGACATAAAATGGCTCGTTATCTTCGATATCGGGCGATGGTAATAGCTCGATCCACGAACCGAACTCCGCGCCATCGATGAATTTTTCTCCCGTCACCATGACATCGTCGAGCATGGTGTTTGTTCCGCCTTTACTTGTATCTATTCCGTCCATTATAGCCTGCGGGCAGTCTTCAATGGACACCGGGATTTTCAGGTACATCGCGACAGGATCATCCGGAACTTCCGCTCCGAACCCCTGGTCGTAAGAATTCGGATATTTGCTTTCGATCTCTACCCACACCCACGAGGCTCCGTCGGTAACCGGAACCAGGTCGTCGATCCTGATCTTCCCGATCGATACGGACGCCGTAAATCCGGAATTCCATTCTATTTCATCGGAGTAAACCTGGGCGTAACCGCCAGGTACGAGTGGAAGGTCGCTCCATATTGTGAATCGGGATACTTCGTCAGGAACCGTGGTGTCTCCATTGATCGCACGCCAGTTCAAAAGTGTCACGTCCAGATCCAGGTAGCCACCCTCTTCGTCTGGGGTCCAGAAAACCTGCGAATTGTCCAGAGCCATTACGGGGATTGTATACTCCGCGTTCGCTGATAGCGGGAAATCCTCAAGCGGGTGCTGAGGCGGATCAATTGCAGGTGGGTACCAGTGCGCGACAACCGCGTAGTTAAATACAAAAACCGGCTGGTTGTTAACGATCGGGAAATTGATGTCATAATTTCTGGCGACCGAAGCTCCTGCTGGGAACATGCCTCGTTTTTGATTATTTCCAGGTGTTGTGATCCATTTCGAAAGTTCCTGGTCGGGTGAAATGCCCTGTGCGAAATACTTGTACGGGTTTATGGTAGCTCCCGCAATAAATCCTGAATTTTCACTGGACTCACTTGTTCCCCAGAAACCGGGTTCATAACCCAGCTCATTCCCGGACAAAAACTCCGACGGATTCATCCAGCGGGTATAACCGTCAGAATTTTTCAGTATGGGATCGACCCCTTGCCGCGCATAGGTGATATCGGTATCGTAAGGGGCGACTGCAGATCCTTCAGTGATGAATACTCCCATCACGTCGAATCCGTTATAGACCGTCTGCCCCGGAAATGGATGATGAAGGACAATACGTATATCGACATCGCCGGTCTGCGCGAATTTAGAATCGTCCAGTATTTCAATGCCCATATTGTTGAGGGAACCTACAGGTGGTTGCAGAAAAGTTATCACATTGTATGCGTAAGCGGGTCCACGGAGCGGTACATTGGTCATAGTTCCCGCAGGTGAGTCGTACACCACCTTGTATAACCCCCAGAGAGCTGGCATGCTTTCCTGGGTTCTTGATGGATCCGCAGGCTCCTGGATTTCACTGTCAGCCTGTTCCTGCTCACCGTAGATATCCGGGAGCACAGGATTGTGCCGCTCGTGCTGGCAGCCGACGAATAAAATTACGACTTCCAGGATGATAAGGGATATAAGCAGATAACTTGTCTTGGACATAATTTGTTCTCACACAACAGTTTCCAGGCATATTGATACCTGATATAGTGTCGAGACCACGCATTAATGCTTTATAAATGAGTTGTAATTAGGGTTGAAATTTTTACTTTTTTTAGGTTAATTAATTTTGAAGAAGCGTTTTTCCTTGATCGGATTTTATCCATTTTAATCCAAGTGAAATATTACATTGCAAAGAAAAAAGCCGCGGAGTCGCGGCTTTGGATTTTCAGAAATTAATCCCGGCCTAGTACAGCAATAGCGCAATATCGTCTATATGCAGCTCGTACGCCGTGTCCACCTTGTTCATTGCGTATACGATCGCCACACGATCCTTAGTAGAGCTATTGCTGAGGAGTGACGATACATCATAACCCGACATGTACCAGCCCATGTAGTTCGAACTGCCTTCCCGGAAA
>DASWIV010000249.1:0-3119 GCA_036397475.1 bacterium | reverse complement strand
GCCATCAAACCCGGAAGCGCTACAGCTAGTGCGATCTGGGCTGCCACGAAGGTCGCGGGGTTAATTTTCAATCCAGACTGCTGGCACTTCCTGTTCGCGTCTTTCAATACCTCGGATGGCGTGATCTTGGTTACGATCCTCCCGATTCTTTCAAATATGGGCCCGAGAACACGCTCACTGAAAGGCTTGCTGAGTTCCAGTGCCGTGAGATCTACATGCTCAGGATCGCGCGCCATCGCTTTCAGGCGCTCCTCGAAAGATTCGGAGTCACCCTTGTTGCCCGAGAAAGCAAAGCCGAGCATTACGGCAAATATGACTATACAGATTGCTATTACAATAAACATGATTTCCTCCCGGCTATACTTTGATATCCACGATCTTTCTGATCATGAATCCACCGATCATCTGAAGAACAAACGCCACACCCAGCATTAATTTCCCAAGCATGGTTGTGAACAGGGGTGACATAAAATCCGGTGCCATCATATATATTCCAACACACATCGCCGGGGGCAGGAGTGTCAGGATAATGCCCTGTAACTTGCCCTGTGCGGTCAGCGTGTTGATCTCGCCCTTGATCCTGATGCGTTCGCGAATCGTGTGGATGATCTTGTCGAGAACCTCGGCAAGGTTTCCACCGATCTGACGCTGGATCTTTACAACCGTGATTACGAGGTCCAGGTCTTCCGACGGAACTCTCTCGCTTACACCATCCAGGGCCTGCTCGAGCGGGTAACCAAGGTTCGTTTCCCTGAGCATTCGCCTGAATTCCTGGCTGATCGGCTTCGGTGCTTCTTCGGCTACAAGCTCCATACCCTGGAGAAAGCTGTAACCTGATTTCAGGGCGTTCGATATAAGGATCAACGCATCGACAAGCTGGCCGTCGATACGCTTGATTCTCTGGAACTGGCGCCATTTAACATAAAATCTTGGAATAACCAGTCCGGGAAGGCCGAGCATCAGGAATCCGGGGACGGTTTTTGTCAAGGCGTAACCGATCAATCCCGGCACCAGGGTGATGAGAAAATACAGTCCGACATATTCACTGTACCTCAGCTTGAGATCCGCCTTCTGAAACTCCAGGATCATTTTCTGGACAAAAGTACGCTTTTCAATGAGATGGTCGATCTCACCCCAGATGTCCGGCTTTTTTTCGGCAACAGGTTGCGTTGTCGTCTTCGTTCGGGTCCGTCCCTTATCGGACGATTCAATATAGGTGGCGAGCCTCTCAGAGACGGTGGCTCGCGAGGCGATAAACTGTGAAATCGCCCATCCTGATATGACGACAGCGAAAAATACTGCGCCCAGTACTATTGGTAATGTCATGGGTCTAACCCCTTATGTTCTTGATATATGTCCATTACATTTTCATGCCGCCTTTAGGGAAGAATATTTCCCTCGACAGCTCGACGCCTTCAGCGTCCAGTATTGAAAGGAACTTCGGAAGGATGCCGGTGGGCTCAAGACTGCCCTTTACCATTCCTTCTTCCGTGATTCCGTTTTGTTTAAATACAAATATATCCTGCAGTGTGATCTTGTCGCCTTCCATGCCGACCACTTCAGTCAAATGTGTTATTTTTCTGGTTCCGTCCCTGAGCCTCGACTGCTGAACGATAAGATGGACCGCGCTTGCGATCTGCTCGCGGATAGCCCGGACCGGCAGATCCATTCCAGCCATCAGGACCATTGTCTCGAGCCTGGAGAGGATATCCCTCGGCGAGTTGGCGTGGCCCGTGGTCAAACTGCCGTCATGGCCGGTGTTCATCGCCTGTAACATGTCCAGGGCTTCCCCCGCTCGGCACTCTCCAACCACTATTCTATCCGGCCTCATTCTCAAACAGTTCTTGACAAGGTCCCGGATCGTGATCTGCCCTTTTCCTTCAATATTTGGAGGACGGCTTTCAAGGGTGATCACGTGGTCCTGCCTCAGCTGAAGCTCGGCTGCATCCTCTACAGTGACAATCCTGTCAGTTTCGGGAATGAAACTCGAAAGCACGTTCAGGGTGGTCGTTTTACCGGAACCGGTACCGCCGGATACGATTATGTTCAGGCGGGCTTCAACGCATGCCTGGAGGAATTTGGCCATCTCAGGAGTGAAAGTGCCAAATTCGACCAGGTCCTCCACTGTAAACGGGTCGGCCGAGAATTTTCGGATTGTGATCGACGGCCCGACCAGGGAGAGCGGAGGAATAATACAGTTAACACGACTGCCATCGGGAAGTCGGGCATCGACCATCGGGGTCGATTCATCGATTCGTCGGCCTATCGGCGCTACTATTTTTTCAATTATTCTCAGGACGTGATTATCATCGTAAAACTGGATATCTGTTAATGAAAGTTTACCGTTACGCTCACAATATACTGAATTAGGTCCGTTCACCATGACTTCCGTAATGGACGGATCGCTGAGAAGCTTGTTGATGGGACCGTAGCCTAGGACCTCATCGAGCAGGTCGCTCAGGATCATTTCCCGCTCAGTACGGCTTAGAGGCTTTTCTTCCTGGCTCAGCTTTTCAATGATGAGGTTTTCTACTGTCTGCCGGACTAAATCCTTATTGTCACGGCTGTCGAGCAGGTTAGGATCGACTTCCTGGACGATCTCAGTGTGAATTCTGGACTTGAGCTCTTTAAAAGGATCGGTACGAACCTTCTTTTTTTCGCGACTGCCGGTTTCACCGGTGCCTTTCTGGGCTTTCGCCTGTTGCTCCAGCCTGATTCGACTCATCAATGACATGCTATGGTCCTCCTGTCGGGCTGTCCCGCATACATAATATCCATGACCGGTGGTATATCATGTTTAATGCATCTGTAATATTATTACATTGTGTACGTTAATCTGTTTTAATAGATGCTAAAGTTCACCCGATTAATAAAAAAAATAAAAAATTCCGTCTTTAAATTCAAAAACCCGCCTGATAGTACAGGCGGGTTTTACCTGTAGTTTATATTCATTTACTTCTTTCCGAATACTTTGCCTAGCAGTCCTCTTGAATGAGCCTCTTCCATCTCGTCTTCGTCATCCTCATTAATGAATATGTCGGCTATTTCCTGAATCGCCTTCGACACCGTACATGTAGGATGGCTCACAACCAGTGGTTGTCCCCTGTTTACACTGCCGA
>DASWIV010000248.1:0-4709 GCA_036397475.1 bacterium | reverse complement strand
TAATTTATTACAGGCTGGACGAAACCAATCCCGCGGTTGTAGGATCGACCGTGGATGTGAGGGGCATGAAATTCAATGTGATGGGCGAACCATATACTGACTGGTACTGAGAAGGATCTTGATGGTGATTTTTTAATCTTCCGTGAGCGGAAGATTTTTTTTAAATAATTTTTCCCATATTGAACCTTGCGGAAAACATTAAGTCTCATTAAGTCCACTGAATATGGGGCGAGAAGAGCCGATTGAATTATCGGCGTTATTGTATTTGATGCCGGAAATAATTTGTGACGGCGTATCCCATTGACAAATAAGGAATATGGGATAAATTAAAGATAGATTAACCCGGTTTTTGGATAAGGGATAAGTTTAATAAATTTAAAGGCTGCCCGTTTTTGCATGGAGGTGTAGAAATGCGGTTATCACATTACGAAAGGCTTCCACGCTCAGAAGAACCGGAAAGCAAAGAGCGATCCGGGAAAATAGAGGATTTCAAGATCCTGACCTGTCCGACTCCCGGCTGCCGCGGATTCAAAGTATTTCCTCATTACCACCAGGGGAAAATCGAAGGATTCGAGTGCAGCGCCGGATGCAAATACAGCGTAAAACGCAATGTGTTTGACGGAGCGATCATGTATTTCCAGCTGGAGGAGTTCGATCGGTATCGAATCGCGGTGCCATCGAAAGTTTCACGCGGCATGAGATTTACCGATCGTGGAGAGAAGTACTACGAATGGTACTGACAGGGAGAATTCCTCCTATTCTTCACCTTCAGTAACCGGTTCTTCCGCAGGCTCAAATTTCCTGGCTTCATGCATTATGCCCAGGCATTGTTCCGCTTTTAGCCTGATTTCGGCATCCTCATCTAGCGATAGATCGACCAGCTTCTGCTCAAATGGAATAATTCCGGCCTTACCCGTATAAATCAGAAACTTCAATGTCTCAAGTACAGTTTCCTTATCATCGGTAACCAGCAGGTCGTTAACTACCGGAACGAGCAGATTGAAATCGCCGCCCAGGTTATATACCACGTGGCAGATCGCAAGCCTGGATATCGGGCGTTCTACATCGAGGAGGCCGATGAAGTCGTTCAGCCTGCCGCTCATATCAATTGTCGCCCACGTACCGCTGCTGACGAGTATAAGATACTGGTACGCCTGGATGTGGACATTTCCATACTCACTCTGGAGATTCTGAATCCACGCATTCACGACGTCCGTTTCCGGGGTCCCCACCTCGCCAAGGGCGACTATGGCAGCCTGGCGGAGATCGTCGTCCGGACTCCCTGCATACTCCATCAACTTCGGGATGGTGCGATGAGCGTCGTGACCAATGCTTGCAAGCATATTTACGGCTGCAATCAAGTATTGTCCTTCAGGGTTTTCAACAATATCTATCAGCTGGGTGAGGTTTGACTGCCTGGAACGGTCGAGTTTATAAAGTGCGGCAAGGGTGTAAATCCTGATGATCTCATGTTCGTCATTGAGTTGTTCTTCAAGTGTTGGGATTGCCACTTTAGCGCTTTCTCCAATATTTCCCAGGGCGTTTATCGCTTCCAGCTTGTGCTGGAAATATTCCACGGTCCTGTCTTCGCTTTGGAAAACATATGCTGGCGAGGTGACTTGTTCCATAAGGGGTTGGACAGCCTCAGCAGCCGCTTCTCCAAAGATCCCGATGTTGTGGGCAGCGTCGGCTTGATTGATCTCGAGAGGGGATTGAATCAATCGTAAATAAAATTTCAGGGGATCGACAGGATATTCGGCGTTGGGGTCCAGATCAGCTCCGATATCCGGTTTGAATATCGCTTCATCTTCCCGGAAGATTTCGACGCCATCCATATCCAGCATTGCGGATAGCTGCGATGCTGCGTCCCTGTCGCCGGGATTTACTCCAAATCCCTGGCGCAAAACCTCCAGCTGAATTCGCGGAGATCCGTTAATCAGGCCGAGGGCGAGCTCATTCCTGGCGTCGCTTCCTTTTTTGGCAAGTGACTCCACCGCAGCCGTACGGACATAAGGCCTTGAGCTTTCAAGATACGGGACAACATCCTTAGCTGGATATCCATCGAATACATCCACGAATGGTTTGGTATCCGCCAGGATACGGGAATAATGTTCCGGGCGGTCCCCGAAATTTTCCGCGTCAACCGCCGACAGCTGTTCCGCGACGGCCTCGTCCACTGTCAGAATAACGGCTGGTTCTGTCTCACCACCAGGTCCATTCGCAGGTTCCTTAGGATTGTTATTACAGGCAATAAAAAGAAATGCCGGTAAAAGCAGCGCTAATATCCTGTAGACATGACTTGGTTTCATAATATGGTCCAGCAATATTAACAGGTAAAAAAAGCAAAAAAAAGCCACCTCTTATTAGAGGCGGCTTATATTTTCAGTTCAATTAAATCAAATGAACAGCGGCGCGAGAACGAGAGTTACTGTCGCGAGCAGCTTGATCAGGACGTGGATCGACGGTCCGGCAGTATCCTTGAACGGATCGCCGACGGTGTCGCCAACAACAGTAGCTGCATGGGTAGGATTTTTCAGATCGTTGCCTTCCGAATCCTTGATATATTTCCCACCATGAGCGCCTTCCTCCACGTACTTTTTGGCGTTGTCCCAGGCACCGCCGGAGTTATTCAGGAAAGTTGCCATCAGGATACCAGTGATGGTTCCAACCATTAGCAAAGCCGCGACCGATTCAGCAGCGATCATTTTATCGGTCTCGGTGATGAATATCCTGAATAGGATACCGACAGCTATTGGCATAAGAACCGCTAAAAGCCCTGGAGCAATCATTTCTCGTAGCGCGTCTTTGGTTACGAGGTCGACGCATTTGTGATAATTAGGTTTAAAGTCATCGGGGAACTGAATCATATCGTTTATACGAGGCAGTTCCTTGAACTGGTCGCGAACTTCCTCGATTACTCTCTTGGCCGCTGAGCCGACCGCGCGAATAGCTAGCGATGAGAACAGGAATACAAGCATTGCACCCAGAAGAGCGCCAACAAATACCTGCGGTTTCGCGATATTGATAGGCCATTCCTCATGAAGAGGCATTCCTACATAGTGCTTGACTTCATCCATGTATGCCGAGAACAGCAAGAACGCGGCAAGTGCAGCCGAGCCGATTGCATAACCCTTGGTAAGAGCTTTGGTTGTGTTGCCGACTGCGTCGAGCCTGTCGGTTTTTGCACGGATCTCGGCTGGCTGTTCACTCATTTCAACAATTCCGCCGGCATTATCCGTTATGGGACCGAAAGTATCCATGGCGAGGATGTAGGCGGCTGTCGCAAGCATACCCATTGTCGCGACTCCGGTACCAAATAAACCGGCGTTGATCCCGGATCCTTCGGGGAAGGCTGAATGTCCGAGATAGTAGCTGCCGATAATCGCAGCGCCCATAACCACAACGGGAGCGGCGACACATTCGAAGCCGACCGCTATACCTGAAATTATCGTGGTGGCTGGTCCGGTAGTCGATGCCTCGGCTATCTCCCGGACAGGCCTGTATTTTGTTTCCGTGTAATACTGAGTGATATATACAAATATTACACTCATTAACACCCCTGTAATTCCGCAGAGGAAGAAGTGCCACCATGCCGCTGGAGCATTGGGCACATTTAAAAGCCATTTAGTTGCGAAGCCAAATGCGATCATGGCGAGTACCACGGCCCAGATATACCCCTTATTCAAGGCGACCATTGGATCACCGTCTTCAGGAGTGCTGACGGTCATGATTCCGACAATAGCCGCGACAATTCCAAATGCACGCGCGATGAGTGGGAACATCATTACGCCAATTACGCCGTGGGCGAAACCTAGGTTGGCAGACTCTGCGTTCGACGCTAGTATTGCTCCCAGAATCATAGCGCCGATATTTTCAGCTGCGGTAGATTCGAAGAGGTCGGCACCACGACCGGCGCAGTCGCCTACATTGTCTCCAACGAGGTCGGCTATTACCGCAGGATTACGAGGGTCGTCCTCGGGGATACCCGCTTCGACCTTACCGACCAGGTCCGCACCAACGTCGGCTGCTTTCGTGTAAATTCCGCCGCCAAGCTGGGCGAAAAGGGCGACAAAACTAGCCCCGAATCCGTAGCCTACAATCAATAATGGAATATCTTTGGATTCAGCTATTCCGGAAAGTTCTATGACCGTATAAAGCAGTCCAACACCCAGCAGGCTGACGGCGACAACAAATAAGCCGGAAACCGCTCCGCCCCTCAGCGCTATCTGGAGTGCTTTGTTAAGTGAAGTGAGTGCCGCGGTAGCGACACGAATGTTAGATCGTACCGATACCCACATC
Organism: bacterium; assembly: GCA_036397475.1. Lineage (GTDB taxonomy): Bacteria > JAJVIF01 > JAJVIF01 > JAPKYR01 > JAPKYR01 > DASWIV01. The sequence continues at coordinate 410 of DASWIV010000248.1, read as the reverse complement.
CCGATGTACCCTGCGAACACGGAGCATGCCGCGCCAAACAGGAATGAACCCGCGATGCACAGAGCCAGGACCATCGGGGTACCCACAGGATCGAAATCCTTATGTCCACGGGCGAATGCATACATTAAGAACAAGACGACTCCGAGAATTGCAGCGTACATGCCGATCGTTTTGTTCTGCCGTCCCAGGAACGCATCAGCGCCTTCCCTGATGGCATCGGAAATTTTGTTCATTTCCGGCTTACCAGTAGGCTGGCTCATGACCCATCCTTTAAGCCACCAGGCGAATCCTAACCCGATGACGCTCATTGTCAGCACGATACCCATCAACATCCAGTCCATTTTTTGTCCTCTAATTTGTTCTGTTATTTTTCGCTTTATATAATGAAATAAATAACATCCTGACCAAAT
>DASWIV010000247.1:0-3528 GCA_036397475.1 bacterium | reverse complement strand
AGTCGGCATGTTTGCCCCCAAACCTGCGAGTTATCTCTCTCAGGCTTTCGAAGAAAATATCCTCTCCGACAATATCCCTAAGCTGGATGAATACTCCCGCAGTTTTGCCGTAGCCGATATGCCCATCGACCTCGGTCCACTTCGATCTGAACTGGCGAATTGGATATTCATCCTCGTCGGTTACCTGAATTGAATATTTCATCATCTGGCCGAATCGATAATCTTTTGCCTGTTCTTCGCCTCCAGCGATTTCATTCCATAAATAATTTGTCGAGAACGCGGTAAGGCCCTCGCACCAGTTTCCATTTTCCCAGTCAGGATAAACGTAGTTTCCCCACCAGCAATGGACCAGTTCATGGCCGAGAGAGCCTTCCAGTGTCGCGTACGGCATCATCAGGACATGCGGTCCAAGCAAAGTGAATCCGGGCATGCCGTAGCCGGTGGAGAAGAAATTCTCTACAACATCGAATCGCGAGTATGGATAAGGCCCGAACAGATCCGAGTATATGGGCAGGTAGTCTTCCAGTTTATCAAGGAACTGATTGGAAAGATCGGGATTGTCCTGGTAAAAATAGGTTGAGCACACAACATCGCCGATTACCCTTGAATTGACGAAATATTGATTCGCTACAAGTACGCAGCCATCCGACGCGACATCAGTCCACCAGACATCGTAGCCGCCTTCTTCAACAATTTTGTTACCCTGCGAGATAGAAACCCATCCTTCAGGCAGGTAGACCTGAATGCTGTAAAGCGCCATGGAGTCCCACGTATCGGGATACCATCCCGATTCACTTGAAAGATAAATGCCTTCAGGTGCGATGAGTCCGCTGGTGTAATCTCCCCTGACATGGGAGAGGGCTTTGCCTGGATCAATCGGGTCGTAAATTTCTCCGGAATACGAGATTTCAAACATATCCGAATCGAGATTTGCCTGGACTATCATCAGATTGGAACTGGCGTCGACTTCGCCCGTGTCGGAACCAAAGAACTCCATTTCCGTAAAATCCAGGTCGGAGCCGTTGCAGGTAATACTTTCAATAGTGAAATTCTTATTCAGCACGAAATTGAAGAGGCCTGATACCGGACCGTCGAGAGTGACCATATCAGTCGCGGAGATCATGTGAGTTTCAGGATCAAGTTCTATCTTAAGTTCATGCGAAACGATGCCTGGCTGCCCCATGAGAATCTCTTCCATGTCGCCTGTGTCCTGGGCCTGGGCGCCGCCTGTCACCAGCAGCAATCCCAATAAAATAAATGTCAAGTATCTCATTTTTATCTCCATAGCGTGTGTCAGCAAAATATATGGGAAATTTTATTCAACTTCCTTGAGGTTACCGTTCAGGACGCCATGCAGGTTGAGGATATCCATGGCGCTTCTGCCTTCCCTGATCTGGGCGAGGCGGTTGACGGTGTCGATAATTTTTTCACGGGAGGATTTGAACGATTCGATGACGTGCGATTTTTTAATCCGGACGATCCCGTCCAGGTCGCCGATGATCAGGTCGCCGGTATGTATGGTTACTCCGTTTATTTCAACCGGCGCGCCGATCAATCCGGATGGCGACCTGTCAGGATGAGCCGGAGAGGTTCCTCGCGAGTAAATGCAGAATTCGCCTCCAAGTTTATCTGTCGTTTCCTCGATATCCTGGGCGAATCCGTCGACAACGCACCCTACAACCCCGGCTTCCCAGCCGGTTGCGGATTTAAGATGATTCCACAGAGCGTAGTCGCCGCGTTCCTTTTTTCCGGTCTCCGTCACCACGATCACCCATCGTCCACTGGAAATATTTTTAAAAATGTACTGGAGAGCTACCAGGATCGGAAAATCATTTCCCAGATCGCATGTTATGGGAAGCGCCCATCCAGCCATTATCCTGTTTCCCGTGAACCGGGAAAAGCCTGTTCCGATAGACTCCGCCGCCTTATCTCCGACTGTCCAGTAAGAAGCGGGCATGGACCTGGCTTCGTCAAGATAATAGGTTTCAAGAATTTCGGGAAACTTATGAAGGGTTACTGTCATCGTCAATTCCTCCGGTCTTACCGATGTGTATTCTAGCATGAACCAGCGATGGTTTCCCGGATTTTGTTGCTAATCGTGCAGTTCATGATTATCTTTACACACCATTATGGATCTTACATTTCTAGGCGCTACAGGCACAGTTACCGGATCGTGCTACTTAATGACTGTCGGAAATCGGCGGGTAATGGTTGACTGCGGGATGTACCAGGGTAAACCGGAATTGATGGAAAGGAACTATGTACGTCCACCGGTTGACTGGAGTGAAGTCGACGCGATTCTTTTAACCCACGCGCATATCGACCACTGCGGACTTATTCCACGCGCGGTAAAACTGGGATTTTCAGGACCGGTTTTTGCCACCCCCGCGACTGCTGATATCACGAATATAATGCTCGCCGATTCAGCGGAAATTCAGATCGGCGACGCTGAATGGCTTTCGAGAAAACGAGTAAGGGCAGGAAAGGCGCCGGTCGAGCCTCTCTATGATGAAAAGGATGCTGAAGCTGCGCTACGCCGGTTCAAACTGATCGAATACGAGGATGAGCGTGAAATTTATCCGGGGATCATCGCAGAATACAGGGATGCCGGACATATTCTGGGATCAGCGTCGATCCGGCTTAGTTGTTCAGACTCTGACGGGAACAGGAAAATTGTTTTTTCGGGAGATGTGGGGCACTGGCCGGCTCCTATTTTGAAGGATCCCGTGGGATTTGAACACGCGGACATTGTTCTTTGTGAATCGACATATGGCAACCGTCTGCATGACGATGTGTCGAAAAGAAAGTCGCGCATGACTGAGATAGTCAAAGAAGCTTACAAGCATAAGGCAAAGGTGGTAATTCCATCATTCGCGGTTGGACGTACGCAGGAGGTGCTCTACATACTTGGCGAATTGATGACAGCTAATTCAATTCCACGGATACCGATCTACCTCGACAGCCCCATGGCTGCCGAAGCGACTTCGGTACACGAGCGCCATCCCGATTGCTATGACAAGGAAACGGTTGAGAGAATTCTGAAGCATGATAATCCTTTCAAGCCGGATTCCCTTCACATCTCAAAATCGGTAAAGGATTCAATAAGGATCAACCGGAGAAAAGGTCCGATGATCATTATCGCCGGGGGCGGGATGTGCGAGGGCGGACGGATTCAACACCACCTGAAGCATTCCCTGTGGGACCAGAAAAATCACATCGTATTTGTCGGCTACCAGGCCAGCGGAACAACTGGACGGGCGATACTCAATGGAGCGAAAAAGGTGCGGTTGTTCGGTGAAGAAATTGCCGTGAAAGCCAATCTACACACTATAGGGGCGTTCAGTGCCCATGCCGACCGCGACGGACTTATTGACTGGCTTGAGAATTTTCAGAATCCACCGGGAGCTGTTTTCCTGGTCCATGGAGAGCCGGACGCGGCGAAAAGTTTCAAGGCTCATATTGAAAAAACCATTGGATACAACACAATAATTCCTGAACTCGACCAGGTTGTGAAAATCAGCAAATCAG
>DASWIV010000246.1:0-10548 GCA_036397475.1 bacterium | reverse complement strand
GCTAAATGGATCAGATCTCTTACCGAAAATTATTTCAGGAGTTCAATTCAGGGATGGAGTGATAGCAGAAGGAGCCGCCGCCTGATGGGTCATACACAACATTTGACAATAACTCTGCGGAATTGCAATGTGTCCTTTAATGGTCGAAGATCCATTAGATCCTGATGAAATCTACGAAGCATGGATGTGCATGAATTGTCTTTGTGGAAGTCAGTTAGATCCTAATTGCGGTAGGAATTGTATCTGTGACTCTTTAGCAGATAATCAACCCGGAACTCTTCATGATGAATTCGAGCAATATTATAAAGCACGTGCTTCATGCTTAGCAAATTGTCCCGATTGTAATAATTTATCCCAAATTCCTTTTGATCCTCATGAATGGGCTACTTGGCAGTTTGACCAAGACTGTTTTGAACTTGACTGCTTTTCATTTCCTTGGCCTTCTTGCAGAGCTATTTGTGAACTTGGTGGTCAGAGCGTTTGCAGAAACGCAATGATTGCTTGTGAAGCTAATTGCGCTACGCATTGTCCAGGAAATCAGCAATGTATTAATTGCTGTCTTAGCGCAAAAAGAAACATATGCGATCCATTTTTTGCGTCTCATACCGAGTGTGACAGAAACTCAAGAAGCTAACTATGTTTAAACTTAATTTTAATCATCAATTGAGGCTTATATTATATCTTTCACTTTCAATCATCCTTATTTTGCCATCCTGTAGTACTAAGCAAAATATAGGAAATCCGTCTCAATTGGTGGAATACCTATCATCCTCTGAGTCTTCTGACCGCATTCAGGCAGTAATTAAACTAATAAATCTAGGTGAAGAAGCCCTGCCTCATTTATTGAATGATTGGCCCAACAGGTCGTATTTACGTGAATTGCTTATATCAGAACTACATGAGAATACCATATCACACTTAGTTGATCAAATTGAGCATGAATCTGATCCTTTATTAATTTCACATTTGTTAGATGCAATATCTTTAAATAATAATATATCCGAGGAGCATGTATTATCTATTTTGCAGAGTCTCAATCAATTAGCTTACTCGGACTCCAAAATTATAGAATTACTTTCCAAAATCATTATCAAGGCCAATTGTAATACAGCAGCGGTAAAGGAATATTTAGAGGACATTATAAATATAGGATTTAGTTCGAACAATACAATTTCGAATAATGCGATTAATTCGATCATATTGTCTTATGGATATTTAAATATTTCCAAAAATGATTTGATTATAGAAAAAGCAATACGACTCGCAAACGCAAAATCTTCAGATTACCAGATATCAGCAGCGTTTTTGCTTTATAATATTGATATTAATACAGAAGGCAATTATTCTATCTTAACGCAAGCGATTAACGAAATTACAGACGCTTCTGATTATGAACAGCTTTTATTACTATTCAAGGCATTTATTTTGATTAATGACGATAAATCTATCGAAGCTCTTATTAATGCGCATTCGGTGTTAAATCAAAGGGATTCCAGACTTATAATTTGGGCAATTGAAGATTTTGGCGTTAACAATAAAAACGTTAAAATAGTTGAATTATTTTTACATGATATACAAGTTGTTCCGGTGCCGCAAATAGATGCAATTCGAGCACTAATGTTTACAAAAATAAATAAGCAACAAGCATTGGAATTATTAGAGTCTTTCAGCAATGATACAAACTCTGTAATAAATCAATCTGCTTACCCAATATTAAATGATGCTATTGCATGGCTTAAATACACAACATAATTAGGTCAATATAGATATTACTAGAATACCCTAGTGATGCTTACAGGCAGAGCTTGTATTTAAAGGTCGATTATAGCTTTAAGAATGAAATGCAGGCATTATTTATAAATTTGAATATTTCCATAACCTACGATCTCTGTGGAAATGTCACCGAGATCAATTTCTACGATGTCGATGGCTACGCTTACACATTAACGCAGGCATTCGCGCAGGGGTATCAGATTTCGGACTTCTCAGTTTCAGCGGACTCATCGGTCACATCGAGTACGAGCGGGTAGCGACGATCCGCCGCGGGGGACTATTGCGCATTTTCTTCGCGACTTTGCGGATTTAAGTGAGACCTCCAAGGAACCATTTTCCCCTTTTTTGTCCTAATAGTTAGTGGAGGGCTATTTTTTGGTGATTTTCAACCTGAACAATTACACCTGCCTTACCGCTGCGCAACTCCCGTTTAAGACACTTTTCTCACCCGCTACGCCATAAAAGCGACAAACATGCGACATTTCTCCCGAGACATTTCAGCGCGCCCGAAAATCCAGAATGAATCACCATTCAGGAGGCGAAAAAAAATGAAAAATAGTATAGTGCAACGGCAAACTATATAGGGGATTGAATCAGGTGAGAGTGATGTCGCGATTTTAATGTTCCCCCTGAAGAGGACCTATTCTATTACTCTTTCGTTTCTTCCGGTTTTTTGATCACTTCAACCTTCCCTGTCACCACTACCTCGGGATGAAGCTTGATCACGTACTCATGCATTCCAAGCGTACGTATCGGTTCAGGGAAAGAAATCATCCTTTTGTCTATATCCTCTTCAAGAGATGCTCCCAATGCGGACGCCAGCGCTTGCGATGTGATGGAACCGTAGAGTTTAGCTCCACGTTTGCCGACCTTACCCTGGATCTGAATGGTCTGACCCTCGATCCGTCCGGCGATGCCCTTCGCGTGCTCGAGGGCATTTTCTGCCTTGCGAACAGCGACACGTTTTATTTCCTCGACTGCTGCGAGAGCCTGCTTGTTCAGTATATTTGCAAGCCCCTGCGGAATGAGATAATTACGGCAGTAGCCGGGTTTGACATCAACCACGTCTCCAGCAGTTCCGAGATTATTAACATTTTGCAGCAATACAACTTTCATAATAATCCTCCGTAAGATCCATCCGGCAGATATCCACCATTACCTTAGCAGCAGGCGCAATTTGCCGGGGGAATAAGGAACACCCGATTACGGTTAATCGATGGTGTACGGGATAATGGCGATCTCTCTCGCCTTCTTGATATGCCTTGCGATATCGCGCTGGTGGCGCGGACATGTCCCGCTGCGGCGACGTGGCTGGATCTTTCCCCTGTCGGAAATGAACCTGCGCATCAGATCGATGTTTTTATAATCGATTAGAATTTCCGGATTGGCGCAGAAATAGCATACTTTACGCCTTCGTGGCCGAAAAGCTCTTTTCTTACCGCCTCTTGGTCCGGAGGAGCGGGATCCTGAATGTCTTCTTCCCATGGTCTTATGTCTCCTCGATAAGAGTAATTTATGATTCCAGGTCGATCGGAGTTCCGGCGTCTTCTTCGTTCAGCCAGTCGTCTTTCGACTCGTCCGCCGATATGCTGGAATCGTTCAAATAAGTTGAATTGTCCTCTGACAACTCTCCATTGTCTGATCTTTTGGTCTCGTGTGAGTTGTCAGATGGCTTTTTGTAAGAATAATCTTTAGCTTCCGAGACTGTAACTCCTGCCTCTTCCATTTCCCGGTCTTCATCCATCGCCTCGTCCGAATCGGTTTCATAATCCGAATCGGAATCGTAGCTTGAGTCTGAATCGCTTCTTGGACGGGCGCCTTCAAGAAAACGCACATCGTCCGCGTGAACCTCGACAACTACCCGCCTGTCGCCTACCTGGCCCTGCATAATCCTGTTCTGAAGCTTTCCATCGACCGCGATCATTCGTCCCCTCTCTAAAAACCGGCAGCACGTCTCGGCGAGTTTCCGCCACGTAACCACCCGAAAAATATCCCGCTCATAGCGACCCTGCCCATTCGGGATGCTTCTGCGTACTGAGAGAGAAAAGTTCGCTACCGGGATTCCTGTCGATGTGTGCCTGAGATCGGGGGTGTTTTCCAATCGTCCAACCAGTACTACTCTATTCATTAGTTCACCAACCTGTGTAATTTCTTACACCACAGCCTGCCATTGATTGGTTCTACTGCGTTGCTTTCTCCTTTACTTTATACACGCGTTTCCTTACCGTATCAGCCCTCGTGATGATGAATCTTATTACACGTTCATCTATTCTAAGCTTGTTTTTCAACTGGATCGAAGCTTCCGGTGGAAGCTTGCATTCCACAAAAGTATATACACCTTCCGTGTAATCCTTTACTTCGAACGCAAGCTGCCGCTTTCCCCACTGATGCTCATTGGTAACCTCACCACTGTAATCAGTGATGGCACCGGTGTATTCGTTCCGTATTGTGCCAACATCCTGGTCCGTGAGGTCCGGTTTGAGCACATAAATAACGTCGTAACTTTGCACGCTACGCCTCCGCGTAAAAACTCAAAAGAGCGATGATAGCAAAAAATGATTTTGCGTTCAACCATCCCACCCTACAGGTCGGGTGAAAGGCAACGGCACATGATATGCAAAATAATCGGAAATGTAAACCTGAGGACAGTTATTTTTTGACAATTATTCCCGTAGAGACTCCACAACCGGCACATTTATCGCCATCGAGTCCGACTATCCGGGTGTTGTATCCACGCCTGGTTATCAGTACCCGTGCGCATTCCGGACAATGTGTGTCTTCAACATTTTCCATGCCGTGGACATTTCCGAGGTACACATACTTCAATCCTTTCCTTATGCCAATTTCACGTCCGTGAACCATATTATCTATAGGAGTCGGCTCCAGATGGGCAAGCTTATGCTGAGGGTAAAATCTGGAGATATGCCAGACAGTCAATTCGCCAAGTTCCGACAATATCCAGTCGGAGATTTCATTGTACGTCTCATCGTCGTCATTGAATCCAGGAACGACATTTGTCGTAACCTCGACATGCATTCCATGGACATTTTTAGCCCTGCTGATCGCTTCCGGAATTTTCTCCCATTTTGGAGCACGTGCGAATTTCGTGAAAAATTTCTGTCCCCAGCCCTTTAAATCTGCGGCGTAGCCATCGAGGTATGGCGCGATATCGTCGAGCGGCTGCTGCTCAATATAAGCGTTTGTGACAAATACTGTGTACAGCCCGTTTTCCTTGGCTAATTTACAGCATTCGAGAGCCCACTCCAGCCAGATAGTGGGTTCGTTATATGTGAACGCGATTCCATCGGCATGATTTTTCAGTGCCGCGTTGACAATTTTGTCAGGCGACCATGATTGTCCGGGTATCACATTCTCATTTGTAATTTTCGGTGTGGAAATAGACGAGTTCTGGCAGTGCAGGCACGCCTGGTTGCATCCAAGCCCTCCAAAAGATAACACTCCCGATGTCGGATAAAAGTGATATAGCGGCTTTTTCTCGATAGGATCCACAACAGCCGATGACACCATTCCCCAGTTGATCGCCTCAAGCACTCCATTTCTCACTCTACGTGTCCCGCATACCCCGTCCTTCCCCTCCCCGATCAGGCACAGTAGCGGGCATAGTGTGCACCTGATCTTTCCCGATGGGTGCTCTTCAAAATAACGTGCCGGAATGGTGTATTCAGCAAGTGTCATACTTTAATTGTAACAGGAAAGTCTAAATTTCAAAAATGGGTGTTACTCATTGATGTAGCCGAGAGCTTTCAACGCCTCGTGAGTATTTTCGTCCATCTGGCTTAAATCAATGGTTTCCTGTGATTCTGCCCAGCTCTTTAAGATGTCGGGAACGTGTTCATAACCTGTTCCGGTCCAGTCTGTTGATGAGAACAGGTTATGAATTTCTCCCGGATCGTTAATCAGGTCGAAATACTGGAATTGCGGAAGATCCGGTTCGGCGTCGGGACCGTAGATAAATTTCGCATCAAGAAACCTGAGGCTGAAGAATTGCCCCATCCCGTCGCCTGAATCCGCTGACGCCGGGTCCGATTGAGAGAGAATAAATATCCATCCGGGTTCGATCTCTTCGCCGGCATGCAATTCCTCCGCGATCCGTATCAGGCTGAATTCCCCGTCCGGATTCGCCCCCAGGACACCGTCGTGCATTTCCACGGAATCGAATTCGCTCTCAACATCCAGAAAATCTAGCACGGTATATGCAATATCGCTGACATTCACCAGAGGATCGAATCTTTCATTCGAAATTCCATTTTCGATCAATTCCGGATCGTGGATAATTATTGGAACATGAACCAGCGAATCGTAAACTCTGCGCACATGCCCGTAATAATCATGCTCGAAACTTTCCCCGTGGTCGGCGACCAGTATACTCAGGGTGTTGTCCATAAGTGCATTCGATTCGCACCATCTCATCAGACGTCCGAATTCATTATCAATGAAACTGACCTCTCCATGATACAGGTCGATATTCCTGTATTCATCTTCCGGTACATATCCTGGTGTGTTGTAAAGTGCGTCCCAGGGATATGGAGGATCGTACGGATCGTGCGCATCGTAGTAATGAACGAACAGGAAGAATGGATCTGACCTATTTCCATTCAGCCAGTTAATTGCCTGGTCCGTGACCTGGTCCGCCCGTTTGCTCACCCAGAAAATGTCTAATTTGAACGATAAAAATGCACGCCTGAGTATCCTGCTTATGGTTAACGACCAGACATAGTCCTTGAATATTTTCGCCCGGATGCTGTCGTCGAAAGTATCGTGGTAATAATGGAAGCCGCGCTGAAGTCCCGACGCTGCCCTCGAAAGTGGCGATCCCCCTAATATTGCCGCAGTGTTGTAACCTGCCAGGTCAAGTTGCTCAGCAAGAGTGGGAATATCCTCCGAAAGGGGAAGTCCGTTTGAGCGAACGCCATGCCCCTTGTTCGTATCGAGCTGCAATCCGGTCAGCATGGAGGTATGCGACGGACCTGTCACCGGCATAGGTGTGATCGCGTTGGTGAAAATCACACTTTCCGATGCGATCTCATCGATTGATGGAGTTTTTAAATCCTCATTACCTAAATAACCGATCGAGTCATAACGTGTTGTGTCGAATGAAACGAGGATGACATTGGATGCCTTCCCCGATAATTCATTCCCCGATGGCCTTGTTCCAGCGTAGGATAATCCGGTGATCACAGGCATAATAAATGGAACGAACAGGATCAATCCCCACAGGATGAGTACTGGAAGCCCTTTTCCGATCGACGCCAGCACCGGAACAGCCGCTTTGAGTAATATAAACAGGATCAGGGCGATAATTGCAGGAAGAATTGTCGCGATCAAAATCTCGGGCCGGTTGGCGTCAGAGCTCAGCATCGCCTGCCAGTAAGGTGTCAGAAGAAAAAATGTAAGCGATGCAACAGACAGGGCTGTCAGATGGTTCCATATAAGAAATATATTCCGGGAAGTCCTGGCGATCGCAAGCCAGCTTGAAATTCCCCAGGTTACGGGAAGGAGCACTATCAGGTATTTCAGAAAGTAATAATAGGTTTTGAGCTCCGGAACGAGTAAATTTCTGCTGGCGACACTCATCGCGAGCGATCTGATCAGGATAAGTCCGACTGGCAGCAGTGCAAAAAAGTAAAGCCATTTCAGTAAGGTGGGTTTCCGGATGCCAGTGATTTTTCCAATCAGTCCTAGTATAAGATAAACAGGGATGAGGCAGGCGAAGAGCGCAATTGCGTTCATCAACGTCGCGGTAAACATGAACCGCATCGACATCATCACATCGAGTGCAAGATCCGAATTCTGCGCCGAAAGATAGGAGACATCCGCTATCGCCCCGACCGCTCCAACAAGCAGCGATATTTCAACCAGGTGCCTGAAGTTATAATTCGATGAGGATTTTCCGTTTTCTGTCTGGTCCATCTGTCAGTCGGGATTAATATAACCTAATGCGTCCAGTTCTTCTATCATCGATGGTGACAACGAGCCGATATCGCTGACTCCCTGGGTCGACGCCCATCCAGCGAGCCTTGCAGGCAGCGATGGATAAAATTCATCCCAGTCCATTGCATCATAGATATTATTTTCTTCATGAGGATCGACTTTCAGATCGTAAAACCGGAAAGGGGGAGATTCACCTGGTGAGTACACTAGTTTCCAGTCAGTGCTTCTGAACGAGAATTCACGAGCGTCAGAATTCGCATTTTCAACCGGATAGGCATATGACTGCGACGCTACATAATCCCAGCTATTTTCTCTGCCTGCCGACCTGAGGTCGTGGTTCCAAAATATATTCGCGCCTGTCGTCTCAGCATGCATCTCCGCGACATCGTACGGCGCTTCAACATCCAGGTAACTTAGAATTGTGTAAAAGATGTCACTTACACCAACCAGTGAATCGATTCGCTCCCCTGCCCGTCCGGATGTACGGATTTCATTGTCGCTTACAAGCATCGGGATATGTATGAGCTGCTCATAGACCCTGTCGGTGTGGTTGAAATAATAATTGTCTTCGAAACTTTCCCCGTGATCGCTCACGACAATTATCATCGTGTCTTCCCATATCTGATTACGGTCTCCCCAGTCGACAATTTTTCTGATCTGTGAATCGACATAGGAAATTTCGCCCCTGTACTCCGACCTGAACCACTCAAAATCATCGTCTGTAAAATTGTCTATCTCTTTCATCAGGTCAGCCCAGATGGCCGACTGCGATTTGTACTGTCCGTTATAGTAAGGCATGTACATCGTGTCGTACGGTTCTGGCGGAGTGTAATGGTAATGGGCGTCATAATAATGTACAAACAGGAAAAACGGGGAGTCTCCGTTTGCATCCAGCCAATGTATTGCCTGATTAGACACATCCTCCGCTGTCTTCACCCGCGAATGATCTATATTTGTCGCTGCCGGAAGGAATTTCCTGATGAACTTCCCCGCGTTTATCAGCCATATTTCATCGGGTATGAATTTTGCCCTGAACCCCGTATTGAATACGTCATGATAAAAATCGAATCCCTGGTCAAGTCCCGACGCTTTCCCTGATAAAATGAAGGACCCGGCGATCGCGCCTGTACGATAACCGTGGTCGGACAAAACCTCAGCAAGTGTTTTGACGTTTGATGATAATGGAATTCCGTTGGACTTAACCCCGTGGCCGGAATCGTTGTATGGTTCCAGGCCTGTGAGCATACTCATGTGAGCCGGACCGGTGACCGGCATGGGCGTCACCGCGTTATCGAAAATGAGCGATCCGGTCGAAAGTTTATCGAGCGTCGGTGTCTCTACAATCTCACTGCCGTTGAATCCAAGATCGTCATAGCGAACTGTGTCCAGGGATATGAGAATAACGTTCGATGGGTTTCCGGATAGCGCAGGCTTGTTGGTGGATGGGTTAAAATTTAATCTCTGTCCGAATAAGGCGGACGCAAACGGGATCAGCAACATCACTATCCATATAATTGCGAGCCCCAAGCCCTTTCCCACTTTCGAGAGGATAAACGAAATTTTCATGACAAAAGCGAAGATAATCGCGGCGAGGATAAAAATTCCTGCTGTGGTAAGTATTATCTCTATTCCGGATGTAATACTCGCCTGTGTACTTGCGTTCGACTGCACCAGATTGTATTGGAAGTAAGGAGTCAGGATGAGGAAGAAGCATACGCTGGATGCAGCAGCGCTAATTCTTGACGACAATACTGAAAAATCCGTCTCAATTCTCAAATTCGCGAGCCAGTACGAAAAACCATATGAAGCAGGCACCAGGAAGATCAGGTATTTCAGAAAAAAGAACATACCCTTTATGCTTCCTGATGACGCTTGCTCACCGGATACCCCCGACGCCAGGCTCCTTGCGAATATTATAATGAGCGGCAGTCCGGCGAGTGTGTAAAGCCACGTCATGGCTGCCCTGGCGGTTAATTTTCCATTTCGGATTAGCGACGAAGTGATAAGCCACACCACTGCGGCCCACGGCAGGATCATCAGGGATGTGAATAATATCGACGCCGTTACGAATCTGAGCGCAGGTATGATCTCGCCTGCAAGATCGGGATATTTCGAGAACAGGTAAGAGGAATCGGAGAAACCGACAATAGCTCCTGAAACAACCGCGGCTTCCTGAGCGTACCGGAAGCCGTGAGTTTTTTGATTATCAATTTTACCGGAGACGGTCATTCAGAGATCCTGACGAAACGCTCCCAGAATAATTCGTTCAGACGAAATTACCTTCGCGGTCATTCAGAACGGTCGGATCGTCGCGTCCGAGTGTCCATTCAATTACATAAAGCTCAATATCATCTATATAACCCCTGAAATATATCTTTTCCCTCTTGAAAGTCCCATCGGATTTACGTACATCCGGATTATTCATGTACTGCTCGTGGAAGATCTCAAACGCTCGGGATGCGGCCATCCTGCGCGCTCCGGGATCGAGTTTGTACGCGAACCATAAGCTCATCTCCCCCTGGTCAAATGCGACTGCAGGTGATCCGGCAAGCCCTTCAGGTATTTTAGGTTGGCCCTTATCGTCAAACTCCACAGTTTCCCCTTCCTGGTGAATAAACATTTTTCCCTGTAATTCCGGATCGTTCATAAGGAGATCAGGCATCCGGGCATAAATATCCTTGTCGTACTGGTAGTTACCAGTCCTGCATCCAGCACTGAAAAGAAGTATGGCCGCGAGTCCGGCGAGAATAATCCTGTATTTCATCAGATTCACCTTTGTTCAAAAATCAGACTATATCCTGTGTCGCCACATGATGTGTGTCG